>NZ_LSIZ01000134.1:0-16016 GCF_001556505.1 Streptococcus sp. CCH8-H5
CAATCCGTGCCCTTGTAAAACACATCAAACAATTGTCAGATGACGAAATCATGGACGTTGAAATTCCAAACTTCCCACCTTTGGTATTTGAATTTGACGAAAAATTGAACGTTGTTTCTGAATACTACCTCGGAAAATAAGCTGAGATAAGTAGTTATCATTAACAAATAAAAAGTTGACTTTGGTCAGCTTTTTTCTTTTCTTGAAAATAAATGTAAATAGTGGTCAGAAAAGTCAGTCAATTCAGTAATTTTTCCTTGACTTTCAAGTTGGAAAGATGTATCATATTAACCAAGATACATCGAAAGGAAATGAGTCAAATGACATTCGCAACTACAACTGTTTTGCTATTGCGTAATGAGGGCTAGTGCAAAAGCATTAGTCCTGTTTGGCTTACCAAGCGGGAGGTAAAAACATCTCGCTTGGGTTTCCGAGTGAGATGTTTTTTTACTACTATCGTTTTTACTTTTAGAAAGAGGATTGTCTATGCGTAAAGTTGAATTTTTTGATACAAGTCTTCGTGATGGGGAACAAACACCAGGTGTTAACTTTTCAATCAAAGAAAAAGTTGCCATTGCTAAGCAACTTGAAAAATGGGGAATTTCTGTAATCGAAGCAGGTTTCCCTGCAGCTAGTCCAGATTCATTTGAGGCAGTAAAACAAATTGCAGAAGCTATGACAACAACTTCTGTTACTGGTTTGGCTCGTTCAGTAAAATCTGATATTGATGCTTGTTATGAGGCTTTGAAAGATGCCAAGTATCCACAAATTCATGTCTTTATCGCAACAAGTCCAATTCACCGTGAGTTTAAATTGAAGAAATCAAAAGAAGAAATTCTTGAAGCTGTAAAAGAGCATGTATCATATGCACGTTCAAAATTTGAAGTTGTTGAGTTTTCACCAGAGGATGCTACTCGTACGGAGCTTGATTTCTTGACTGAAGTTGTTCAAACAGCGGTTGATGCTGGTGCATCATATATTAATATTCCAGATACAGTAGGATTTACGACTCCAGAAGAGTTTGCACGTATTTTTGATCATTTGACTGAAAATATTAAATCAGACCATAAAGTTGTTTTTGGTGTTCACTGTCACGATGACCTCGGTATGGCAACTGCAAATACTTTGACAGCAATTAAACACGGTGCTGGACGTGTACAGGGAACTGTTAATGGTATCGGTGAACGTGCGGGTAATGTTGCTCTTGAAGAAGTAGCTGTTGCTTTGAAAATTCGTGAAGACTTTTTCCAAGCAACAAGTGATATTGTTCTTAATGAAACAATGAATACTTCAGAGCTTGTTTCTCGCTTCTCTGGAATTCCTGTTCCTAAAAATAAAGCTGTTGTTGGTGGAAATGCCTTCTCTCATGAATCAGGTATCCACCAAGATGGCGTTCTTAAGAACCCACAAACTTATGAAATTTTCACACCAGAATTGGTAGGTGTGAAGAGTAACAGTCTTCCTCTTGGTAAATTGTCAGGACGTCATGCCTTTGTTGAAAAATTGAAAGAACTTGAGCTTGACTTTGTGGAAGAAGATATCAAACCACTCTTTGCCAAATTTAAAGTCTTGGCTGGGAAAAAACATGATATTACTGACGCAGATATTCGTGCACTTGTTGCTGGTACAAGTGTAGATAATCCAGAAGGTTTCCACTTCGAAGATCTTCGTTTGACTACTAATGCTGATGAAACAATCACTGCTACAGTAAGCTTGGCTAATGAAGATGGTGAATCTGTTGAATTTTTGGCAAATGGCCAAGGGTCAGTTGAAGCTATCTTCAATGCTATTGACAAATTCTTCAACCAAACAGTTCGCTTGACTTCTTATAATATTGACGCAGTAACTGATGGTATTGATGCGCAAGCGCGTGTACTTGTAACTGTAGAAAATGTAGATACAGATACTATTTTCAATGCATCTGGTTTAGACTTTGACGTCTTGAAAGCATCAGCAATTGCCTATATCAATGCTAATACATTGGTTCAAAAAGAAAATGCTGGTGAGATGGCACGTAAGGTTTCTTATCGTGACCTTCCATAAGCCGAAGAGGAGTTAAACATGACAAAGAAAATTGTAACACTTTCAGGTGATGGAATTGGACCTGAGATTATGGCAGCAGGTCTTGAAGTTCTTGAAAAAGTAGCTTCAAAAATTGGATTTGATTACGACATCGATGCTAAACCATTTGGTGGTGCTGGCATTGATGCCGAGGGTCATCCACTTCCTAAGTCAACTTTGGATGCTGCTAAATCAGCAGATGCTATCCTCTTGGCTGCAATTGGTGGACCTAAATATGACAATGCGCCAGTTCGTCCTGAACAAGGACTTTTGGCCATTCGTAAGGAGTTGAATCTCTTTGCTAATATCCGTCCTGTCCGCATCTTTGATGCTTTGAAACACTTGTCACCTCTTAAACCTGAGCGTATTGAGGGCGTAGACTTCGTCGTTGTTCGTGAGCTCACAGGTGGTATTTACTTTGGTGAGCACATTTTGGAAGAAGATAAAGCTCGCGATATCAATGATTATTCAGCAGATGAGATTCGTCGTATCATGCGTCGTGCCTTCAAGATTGCTCAAGGTCGTGGCAAAAAGGTCACTAGCATTGATAAACAAAATGTTTTGGCAACTTCTAAATTGTGGCGTAAGGTTGCTGATGAAGTTTCTTTGGAGTTTCCAGATGTAACCCTTGAACATCAGCTCGTTGATAGTGCCGCAATGATTATGATTACCAACCCAGCTCGTTTTGATGTGGTTGTGACAGAAAACCTTTTTGGTGATATCTTGTCTGATGAATCAAGTGTCCTTCCAGGAACTTTAGGTGTTATGCCATCTGCCAGTCATTCTGAAAATGGTCCAAGTCTTTATGAACCTATTCATGGTTCAGCACCAGATATCGCTGGTCAAGGTATTGCCAATCCAATTTCAATGATTTTGTCAGTAGCTATGATGTTACGTGAAAGTTTCAATGAAACTGAAGGGGCAGAATTGATTGAAAATGCTGTTGATAAGACCTTGAATCAAGGCATCTTGACACGTGATTTGGGTGGTCAGGCTTCGACTGCTGAAATGACAGCAGCTATTATTGGCAATCTCTAAACTCATGACACTAAAACTAGTGTTACTAAGTGTTTTGTTGGTATGGAATATTGTCGTCTTATTGGTTTATGGCCTTGATAAACATAAGGCTATCCGACATAAGAGACGGATTTCTGAGAAGGCATTATTATTACAGACACTGATCTTTGGTGGTATTGGTGCCTTTCTAGGTGGGAGACTTTTTAGACATAAAATTAACAAATGGTACTTTAAGCTTTGCTGGCTTATAGGAATTGTTATAGATGTCTTTCTTTTATACCTTATTCTAACAAGACTTTCGGATTAGCTAATCCTTAGATTATAATTGGAGTATTTTATGAGCGGAAAATCAATTTTTGATAAACTTTGGGAACGCCACGTCGTTACTGGAAATGAGGGCGAACCACAATTGATGTATGTGGATCAGCATTATATTCACGAGGTTACAAGTCCACAGGCCTTTCAAGGACTTCGTGATGCTGGACGTAAAGTTCGTCGCCCAGATTTAACTTTTGGTACGACAGACCACAACGTTCCTACGGTTGATATTTTTAACATTCGTGACCTTATTTCTAAAAACCAAATTGATACTTTGGCGAAAAACGTTGAGGAATTTGGTATTGATGCGGCTACCCACGGTACTGCTCGTCAGGGGATTGTCCACATGGTTGGTCCTGAAACAGGTCGTAGTCAACCAGGAAAATTTGTCGTTTGTGGTGATAGTCATACGGCTACTCATGGTGCCTTTGGTGCTATTGCCTTTGGTATTGGTACATCTGAGGTAGAACATGTCTTTGCGACACAATGTTTGTGGCAAGTGAAACCGAAGAAAATGAAGGTTGAATTTGTTGGTAAACCACAGCCAGGTGTTTATTCAAAAGACTTTATTCTTGCACTCATTGCACGCTATGGCGTTGATGCTGGTGTAGGATACGCAGTTGAATATTGTGGTGAAGCTATCGATGCTCTTTCAATGGATGAACGCATGACCATCTGTAACATGTCTATTGAATTTGGTGCTAAGATGGGTCTTATGAATCCAGACCAAAAAACTTATGATTATGTTGAGGGGCGTCCATGCGCACCTAAGGGTGAGAAATTCGAAGAAGCAGTAGCCGACTGGAAAACTTTGGTTTCAGATCCAGATGCTGAATATGATAAAGTGATTACTATTGATGTTTCAGAATTGGCACCTATGGTTACATGGGGAACTAACCCTGAAATGGGTGTTGAGTTTGATCAACCATTCCCAGAAATCAAGGACTTTAATGATGAACGTGCCTACGAGTATATGGACGTTAAGCCTGGTGAATATGCTAAAGATATTGATCTTGGCTATGTCTTCATTGGTTCTTGTACTAACGCACGTCTTAGCGACCTTGAGTTAGCTGCTAAATTCGTTAAAGGAAAACATATCTCACCGACATTGACAGCTATTGTTGTTCCAGGTTCGCGTCCAGTTAAGAAAGAAGCTGAACGTCTTGGTTTGGATAAAATTTTCATGGATGCAGGATTTGAATGGCGCGATCCAGGTTGTTCAATGTGTCTTGGTATGAACCCAGACCATGTTCCAGAAGGTGTGCATTGTGCATCTACAAGTAACCGTAACTTCGAGGGACGTCAAGGATATGGTGCTCGTACTCACCTTTGTAGCCCAGCAATGGCAGCAGCTGCAGCAATCGCTGGTAAATTTGTAGATGTGCGCGATATGCCAGAAGTTCAAGCATAAGGGAGAAGATAATGGAAAAATTTACCGTCTATACAGGGAAATCAGTACCTTTGATGAATGATAACATCGATACGGACCAACTCATTCCCAAACAATTCTTGAAAGCTGTTGATAAAAAAGGTTTCGGTAAGAATTTGATGTTTGAATGGCGTTACCTTAATGATGATTACGATGAAAATCCTGATTTCGTCTTCAATAAACCTGAGTATCGCGATGCGACCATTTTGGTTACTGGTGATAACTTTGGTTCGGGGTCATCTCGTGAACACGCTGCATGGGCATTGGAAGATTACGGTTTCCGTTGTGTTATTGCTGGATCATTTTCAGATATTCACTATAACAATGAATTGAAGAATGGTATGTTACCAATCGTTCAACCCTTGGAAGTACGTCAAAAATTGGCTGCTCTTCCTGCAGGTGAGGAAATTACGATTGACCTTCCAAACCAAGTGATTAAATCTTCAGCAGGAGAGTTTCCATTTGATATCGATCATGAGTGGAAACGTAAATTGGTTGAAGGGCTTGACGATATTGGAATCACTCTTCAATATGAAGATTTGATTGCTGCCTATGAAAAACAACGCCCATCATATTGGCAATAAGAAACAATGATGTGTATGTAAAATAATAATGAGGACTTAAAAGAATGGGATAAGGACAATGTTTAAGGTGTTGTTCTATCTCATTCTTTTTGTTTGCAACAGTTAACATGGTAGAGGCGTTTTTACAAGGAGCGTATGCTATAATAGAAAGATAGAAAGGAGGCCTTCATGTTTGCACAATTGGATACAAAATCCGTCTATAGTTTCATGGATAGTGTTGTAGATTTGACCACCTACGTTGAGCGTGCCAAAAAGCTTGGCTATCAAGCCCTTGGCTTGATGGATCGTGACAATCTCTATGCTGCTTATCATTTTGCTCAGTTTGCAAGTAGCAAGGGTTTACGTCCTTTGATTGGTATGGAAGCTAATCTATTTTACGAGGGCAGAAAAATTCCTTTTCGTCTATTAGCAAAAAATAATCAGGGCTATAAAAATTTGATGAAGTTGGCAACAGAGCTCTCCTCAGGGCAACGCGAGTTTACAGCTTTTTCGGACTATCTGAATGCTATTGCCCTCATCCTTCCGAGTGAAGAGTGGGAGCCAGGAATGACTCTTGGTTCAGAGGTTTTTATTGGGATAAGGCCAGAAGATGCTGGCAAAGAGTTTGATTATCCTGTAATTCCTTTACATACAGTGCGTTATTTTGAGAATGTAGATCGCTCGACAATTCAGATGTTACACGCCATCTCACAAAACGTTTCCTTGTCAGAGGCCTCTATTTGTCCTATGAATCAGCTTCTTTTCTCGCCTCAAGAAATGGAAAGTGCATATAGTGATATTCCAGAGGCTTTGAACAATTTGGAGCAACTTGTTTCAGATATTACTTATCAATTTGATACGGATTTGAAGCTTCCCCGTTTTAATCGTGATATGCCAGCAGTTGACCAATTACGTCAATTAGCCCAATCTGGATTAGAAACTAAAAAGTTAAGCGCAGCAGTTTATCAGGAACGTTTAGACAAAGAATTGTCTATCATTCATCAGATGGGCTTTGATGATTATTTCTTGATTGTCTGGGACTTATTACGCTTTGGGCGTAGCCGTGGTTATTATATGGGAATGGGACGTGGGTCTGCTGCAGGAAGCTTGGTAGCTTATGTCCTTGATATTACTGGAATTGATCCCGTTAAAAATGACTTGCTTTTCGAGCGTTTTCTAAATGAAGAACGTTATAGCATGCCTGATATAGATATCGACCTGCCTGATATCTATCGAAGCGAGTTTCTTCATTATGTTAGGAACCGTTATGGTAGTAAGCACTCTGCTCAGATTGTTACTTTTTCAACTTTTGGGGCCAAACAGGCTATCCGAGATGTTTTTAAACGTTTCGGAGCCAAGGAATTTGAACTGTCACAACTTAGTAAAAAGATTTCTTTTCGTGACACCTTGACTTCTGTCTATGAGAAGAATATGTCATTTAGACAGTTGATTAATCAAAGACAAGAATTTCAGAGAGCTTTTGAGATTGCTAAGGCTATTGAAGGTCAGCCAAGACAGACTTCAATCCATGCTGCTGGTATTGTGATGAGTGACGATGACCTGACCAACCATATTCCTCTAAAAGCTGGTGAGGATATGATGATTACTCAGTACGATGCCTCCGCAATCGAAGCCAATGGCTTGCTTAAGATGGATTTCTTGGGCCTCCGTAATTTGACCTTTGTTCAAAAAATGAAGGAGAAACTTGAAGAAGAGCATGGAGTCGCTATAGATATCAAATCAATTGATTTGGAAGATCCACAGACCCTAGCTCTTTTTGCCAAGGGGAAAACTAAGGGAATATTTCAGTTTGAGCAGGCGGGTGCTATTAACCTTCTTAAACGGATTAAACCCGCTAAGTTCGAAGAAGTGGTAGCGACAACCTCTCTTAACCGACCTGGAGCTAGCGATTATACAGATAATTTCATCGCTCGTAAGTATGGTAAGGAAAAAGTAGATTTGATTGATCCAGTAGTTGCACCAATCCTTGAGCCTACGTATGGCATCATGCTTTATCAAGAGCAGGTTATGCAAATTGCCCAAGTATTTGCAGGCTTTACACTCGGAAAAGCCGATTTGCTTCGTCGGGCAATGTCGAAAAAAGATGCCAATGAAATGTCCAAGATGTCCGAAGAGTTCATGGAAGGAAGTCGTCGGTTGGGACGTAACCCACAGATTGCTGAAAGACTCTTTAGTATGATGGCTAAGTTTGCGGGTTATGGCTTTAATAGAAGTCATGCCTATGCCTACTCAGCTTTGGCCTTTCAGTTAGCCTATTTCAAAACGCACTACCCACAGATATTCTATGACGTTATGTTGAATTATTCGTCTAGTGATTACATTAAGGATGCAATTGAAAATGGCTTCTCCCTAGCTAGCCTCGATATTAATAGGATTCCCTATCTGGACAAGATTTCAAATGGAAAGATCGTATTAGGTCTTAAGACTATCAAAGGCTTACCAAGAGATTTTGCCCTTTGGATTATTGAGGATCGCAAACAAAATGGCAAATACATTTCTATAGAAGACTTTTTAACACGTATTCCTAGTAAATATCAGAAAGTCGATATTTTGACACCTCTTATTCAAATTGGTTTGTTTGATATTTTTGAACCAAACCGTCAGAAAATCATTGGCAATTTAAACAACCTCTTTACTTTTGTCAATGAGTTAGGAAGTTTGTTTGCAGAGTCCTCTTATTCTTGGGTTGATTATGAAGACTATAGCCAGACGGATCGTTATAATTTAGAACAGGAGTTACTAGGAGTTGGGCTTAGCCCCCATCCTCTACACCTAGCTCAAAAAATGGCCTCTCGTCCCTATCAACCAATTTCTGATTTGACTGTTAATAATAAGGCGACGGTTTTGGTTCAGCTAGAGTCCGTTCGAATTATCAGAACTAAAAAAGGTGATCAGATGGCCTTTCTGAACGTCACTGATGGGATCAATAAACTTGATGTCACCCTTTTCCCAGAAACCTATTTCTATCATAAGGATAAGTTGAGTGAAGGTGGTCTCTTTTATCTTGATGGACGGACCCAGGAGCGTGATGGACGCATTCAGTTAATTTTGTCCAACATGGAGGAAGCTAGTACGGAGCGTTTCTGGATTTTACTTGAGAATCATGATAAGGACTTAGAAGTTTCTCAAATCTTAGCTAAGTATCCCGGAAACATTCCTGTCATTATTCGTTATCAAGGAAGTAAGGAAACTATCGTTAGTCAAAGATATAAAGTAGCTAAGAACGAGGAACTTAATCAGGAATTAGCACCTTATGTGTTGAAAACGGTTTTACGATAAAAAAAAACAATAAATCTTTTCAAATTTAAAGCCATTTAGAATTCTTTGTGTTATAATGAAAATGTTAAATATATAAAAGGAGTATCAGGAATAATGAAACGTATTGCTGTTTTGACTAGTGGTGGAGATGCCCCTGGTATGAACGCTGCCGCTCGCGCAGTTGTTCTCAAAGCAATTTCTGAAGGAATTGAAGTATTCGGCATTAACCGTGGATACGCTGGTATGGTTGAAGGAGATATCTTCCAACTTGATGCTAAAGGCGTAGACAACATCCTAAGCCGTGGTGGTACTTTCCTTCAGTCTGCTCGCTATCCTGAGTTTGCCCAACTTGAGGGTCAACTTAAAGGTATTGAGCAACTTAAAAAACATGGAATCGAAGGTGTAGTAGTTATTGGTGGAGATGGTTCTTACCATGGTGCTATGCGTTTGACTGAACATGGTTTCCCAGCTGTTGGTCTTCCAGGAACTATCGATAACGATATCGTTGGTACAGACTATACAATTGGTTTTGATACTGCTGTTGCAACTGCAACAGAAGCTATCGATAAGATTCAAGACACTGCTTTCAGTCACGGACGTACTTTTGTCGTTGAAGTTATGGGACGTAATGCTGGTGATATCGCACTTTGGGCTGGTATTGCTTCTGGTGCAGACCAAATTATCGTACCTGAAGAAGAGTACGACATCAACGAAGTTGTCCGTAAAGTTAAAGAAGGTTACGAATCAGGTGCTAAAACTCACCACGTAATCGTACTTGCTGAAGGTGTTATGGGTGCGGAAGAATTTGCAGCGAAAATGAAAGAAGCTGGAGATACTTCAGATCTTCGTGCAACAAACATTGGACACGTGGTTCGTGGTGGTTCACCAACTGCGCGTGACCGTGTTCTTGCTTCATGGATGGGTGCACATGCGGTTGACCTCCTTAAACAAGGTATTGGTGGTGTAGCTGTTGGTATCCACAATGAAGAGCTTGTTGAAAGCCCAATCCTTGGTACAGCAGAAGAAGGCGCTTTGTTCAGTCTTACTGAAGACGGTAAAATTATCGTTAACAATCCACACAAAGCTCGTCTTGACTTTGCAGACCTTAACCGTTCATTGTCTAACTTGAGCTAATCTCAGTTACTTAAATTATTGTTAATCCGTCGCTAAGGCGACAAAAAATATAAGGGAGTTTTATTTATCATGAATAAACGTGTAAAAATCGTTGCAACACTTGGTCCTGCGGTTGAAATCCGTGGCGGCAAAAAATTTGGTGAAGATGGTTACTGGGGTGAAAAACTTGACCGTGAAGCATCTGCTAAAAACATTGCTCAATTGATCAAGGAAGGTGCCAACGTTTTCCGTTTCAACTTCTCACATGGTGACCACGCTGAACAAGGTGAACGTATGGATGTCGTTCGTATGGCAGAAGACCTTGCTGGTCAAAAAGTAGGTTTCCTTCTTGATACAAAAGGACCTGAAATCCGTACTGAATTGTTCGAAGGTGATGCTAAAGAGTATGCATACAAAACTGGTGAACAAATTCGTGTTGCTACTAAACAAGGTATCAAATCAACTCGCGACGTTATCGCTTTGAACGTTGCAGGTGCACTTGACGTTTTTGACGATGTAGAAGTTGGTAAACAAGTTCTTGTCGATGATGGTAAACTTGGTCTTCGTGTTGTAGACAAAGATGCTGAAAAACGTGAATTCATCGTTGATGTTGAAAATGATGGTATCATCGCTAAACAAAAAGGTGTAAACATCCCTTACACTAAAATTCCTTTCCCAGCACTTGCTGAACGTGATAACGCTGATATCCGTTTTGGTCTTGAACAAGGTCTTAACTTTATCGCTATCTCATTCGTACGTACTGCAAAAGATGTACAAGAAGTTCGTGCTATCTGTGAAGAAACTGGTAATGGACACGTTCAATTGTTGGCTAAAATCGAAAACCAACAAGGTATCGATAACATTGATGAAATCATCGAAGCTGCTGACGGTATTATGATTGCTCGTGGTGACATGGGTATCGAAGTACCATTCGAAATGGTTCCAGTTTACCAAAAAATGATCATCACAAAAGTAAACGCTGCTGGTAAAGTTGTTGTTACAGCTACTAACATGCTTGAAACAATGACAGAAAAACCACGTGCAACTCGTTCTGAAGTATCTGACGTATTCAACGCAGTTATCGATGGTACAGATGCTACAATGCTTTCTGGTGAATCTGCAAATGGTAAATACCCAGTTGAATCAGTTCGTACAATGGCTACAATTGATAAAAACGCTCAAACTCTTCTTAAAGAGTATGGTCGTCTTGATTCATCAACATTTGACCGTTCAACTAAGACTGAAGTAGTTGCGTCTGCAGTTAAAGATGCTACTAACTCAATGGATATCAAACTTGTTGTTGCTCTTACTGAATCAGGTAACACTGCTCGTTTGATTTCTAAATATCGTCCAGAAGCTGATATCTTGGCTGTAACATTCGATGAAATTACTCAAAAATCATTGATGCTTAACTGGGGTGTTATTCCAGTAGTTACTGAAAAACCAAGCTCAACTGATGATATGTTTGATGTTGCTGAAAAAGTTGCATTGGAATCAGGTCTTGTAGAATCTGGTGATAACATTGTTATCGTTGCTGGTGTTCCAGTAGGTACAGGTGGTACAAACACTATGCGTATCCGCACAGTAAAATAATTTAAGTAGAACTTAAATTGAAAGAAGGTCTTTGGATCTTCTTTTTTTGGCTCTATAATCGATTTAGTAGGTTAAACTATTGAAGAGATTATAGAGCTTTTTTCCTAGCTAGGTAAATGAATTGGATAATAATAACAAGTGAAAAAGTGAAGAATATCATATTTATTCCGAATGGTTTAAAGCAAGATGGCTGATTTGGTTTGTATTTTCAACAGATTTAGTTCTAAGTGTCATATGACTTAGAAGGTCTTTAGAGAAGAGGGAAATTATCTTTTCAAAGAAATTTTGTTTTTCTTGAAAACAACAGGATAAAAAAATGTCGTTAAATAGACTTCTAAACTATAGTTAAGATGGTTATAAGCTATATTTTTTAGAAGGACTGAGTAGATAACCAACCATTTTTATTTCAATAATGACTTATTAATTTAAAAGTTCTAATGAATTATTAATTCTGAAAATCGATTTTTGAAAAAAATGAAATCATAAGTTTCTTTTTACTGATAATTCTAAAAATAAATAATTATAAAATTATTAATTGAAACGTTTATAAAAATAGTAATATCTATAATCATTCTACTGTTTACATGATTATTTTTAAGTGAACCTTATAAAAAAATTGAAAATAAGAGCATTTCTTTTAACAAATATTAGGAATTTTGTTAAAATATTTAACGATTAGTATTTTTAAATACTTTTAATCTCATTGAGGGGTGAGATACTTAATAGTATAAGTGTGGAGGATTACCAAAGTGGGTAAAGATTTATTTAATGATAGTATAAGTCGATTTTCGATTCGTAAGCTGAATGTAGGGGTTTGCTCCGTTCTTCTTGGAACTCTGGTTATGGTTGGTACTGCTAGTCAAGTATCTGCCGATGAAACAGCTAACCTAGTCCAAGCAGGAGATGTAGCTAGCACTACTGCTACAGTGAGTGATGAGACATCTTCTCAGAATGCTGTTGCTACTCAAGCTTCGACGGAAGTCGCAAATCTCTTATCAAGTTATGAGACTAATAGTCAGTCTCAAACCGTTTCAAATGCTAGCGCAGCTACTTCTGAAACGTCTACAACACAAGCTTCTAGTGAGACAACATCTCAAGCAGCTTCGTCAACGTCAGCAAGTACTGCAGCATCTACCACTAGTGTTGCTGACTCTACAAGTGTAGGCAATACTACGGGAGTTTCAACGACAGCCTCTGTTACATCAGCATCATCTGAGACACCTGCTTCAGAAACAGCATCTGAAGCACAAGGTGTGGACGTTCAAGCAGAAGCTTCTACAACGAATGCTCTTTCAAGTGGTGCCGAAGCATCTGCTGTAGAGCAACCTGTTGTAACAGCAGAAACTTCTGGTCGACGTCGTACACGTCGTGCCCTTGGTGATGCCAATGATCCAAACTTGATTGGTGATGATGTAGAAGACGCAACCTCAACTCCAAAAGTTGAAAAACCAACAGAATTTTCTAAAATTAATGCAAAAGAACTAGTTAAACAAATTAACTGGTTAGATTTTGGAGATACAACTGCTTGGACCAATACTACAACATCTAAAGACGGTAGAACAGCTCTTCAAGTAGGATCAACTTACACTAAAGAAATTATGCCTGGATATATAGTTAACATTAAGGTTAAGAGTCTTAAACCATTCCAAGCAACTGAAATTTATAAAAACCGTATGGAAGCACAAGGTGCTACAGAAGCTGAAAAAGCTACATATGATCCAAATGCAAAAAATGGATACATTGGAACTATTGGAGATCCTACAACTAGAGCAGCTTTCGCAAACAGAGAAGAAGCATTAGTAGTAGCAGACGCTCAAAATCGTTGGACTGAAATTCGTCAAGAAGGAATTGATACTGGTTCAAAACGAACAACAATTTCATCAGAGTATAATGGTGCGAATATCGGTGTTCAATTTGAGATTTCTGCAACATTCCGTGGTAAATCAGTAAAACCTGCAGTAGTAGCTGCTGATGGTGAGTCAGCTAACCCTGGTGAATTAGTGTTATTCACTACAAATGGTGCTGGTTGGAAACATATCGGAGAATGGAAAAAAGCTTCTAATACTGAAACGTATGTAGTTCAAGACACACACAATTATTTTGATCCCGCAAATAACTATAGTAGATCAAAATTTGTTGATGTAAATGGTGCTAGAATATCAGGACTAAACTTGGAATTACTTCGTAATGCTAATGAGGTTGGCCCAGATAAAAAACCAGTAGCGTGGAAATACTTTGGTAGTCCAGACCAAGTTACGGGTGGATTAGGAACTGGAGTTTTCGGACCGAACGTGTCTGCTAGCCGTTTTTCAGTACCTCTAGTTATGACTCAAGGAGCTTCAGAAGTGGGACTTTATATCGCATCATCAGGTAAACAATCTGCTATGCTTGGATTCTTCCCTCTTGATGAAGGAGACGCTCCAGAAAGTTATGGAAAAGCACAACACTCAATTGGAACGGTAGACGGTGTAACAGGTACAAAACTTGCTCAACCATACTTAGGAACTGTAAGTCCTGATATGGATGAAAATAACGCAAATGACTGGACAGGTGATGATAACACTATTTCTGCTGATGAAGGTGTTGATCAAATCGTACCTGATAACTTAAAAGGTCAAACTAATGATATGATTAAATTAGACCGTACTCGTCCAGGAACGTATACTTTAGATGTTGAAGCACATACTGATGGTGCTGCTAAAGCGTATGTTTACGGTTGGATCGACTTTAACCAAAATGGAACATTCGATGAGGATGAACGTTCTGACTTGGCAACTGTTACAAAAGATGGAACAGTTAGACTTGAATTCAGAAATGCAAAAACAATGATTGATCCAAGTGTTACTGAATTAGGTACACGTGTTCGTATTGCTAGTAATCAATCAGATATTGAAAACCCAACAGGTTTAGCTTTATCTGGAGAAGTAGAAGACTTTAAAACTCAAATTACTTTCCCTCCAAAAGGTGAACGTAAAGAAACAATCGATGTTCAAGGAGCGACACAAACAGCAACAGTTGCTTTCACGGCTCAAGGACTATCCAAGTACAGCCGTGATAAAAATGCAGAAATCGATCAAACTGTAGCTCCAGTTATTATTGATAATAGAACGAAACAAGTAGTAAATCCAAAAGCTGATGGATATTATGTAATACCAGGAGAAGGTAAATATAAAATTACTCCAAACAGTAATAACGTAGATATTGAATTTACTCCAGAAGATAACTTTGTAGGAACTGCGAGCGGTATAAGTATCCGTCGTACAGATGATAATGGTTATACAACTGATTGGGTTTCTAAAGATAAAACATTATTACCATCAATTAATGAAGTGATGGATAATATGGATGGTCTTTACATTCCAACAGTAACACCTAAAAATATCGAAGGGGAAGACAAGAAATCTACGGATGTTCAAGGAGCTAGTCAAACTGGTACGCCAGAATTCGCTCTTGAAGGAACAAATAGTAATGGTGAGAAAGTTAAAATCACACCTGATTTTGATTATCCGGCTAAGTTTGTCGATCCAGCGACTGGAAATGTCATCAATGATCCTGTTTTGACTGTAGAAGGAGAAGGAATTTACTATCTAGACGAGTTGACTGGCAAGGTTACTTTTGTACCAGAACCAGGATTTACTGGAATTGCCAAGGGGGTAACAGTTTCTCTTACGGCTCCAGTTGGTCGTGACAAAGATGGTAGAGTGCCAGATAATGCTCTTAAGACTGCAACTGCTAAGTACACACCAACTGCCACACCAATCACAGTGACTCCTACAGACAAGGTTTCTGAGGATGTTCAAAATGTTCCTCAAACCCAAACTCCTACATTTGAGTTGAGTAACGACAAGGCTGCGAAAATCACAAGCAAGAAATTGGTGGATCCCGCAACTGGTCAACCGACTGATGAAACAACTGTAACAGTAGCAGGGGAAGGAACATACACAATCGATCCTACTACTGGTGCTGTGACATTTACTCCTGAAAAAGATTTTGTTGGAACAGCAAAAGGTGTAACTGTTCAAGCAACTGCGACTATTACCAATGCTAATGGTAAGACAGCAATAATTACTTCAGATGCGAAATATACACCAACTGTAGTGCCAGCTGTTCCAACTGAAAGCCCTGCAACTTCTAAAGATATTCAAGGGGCAACACAAACAGGGACACCAAGCTTTGCAGGAACGACTGTCCAAGTAAATGGTGAAGATAAAGCTATTACGATCAAAGATAATAGCTACACGCTTTTGGATAGTGATGGCAATGAAGTGACAAGTACACCAGCTTATGCCGCTGATGGTACAACTGAAATTGGTACTTACTCAATTGATTCAGCCACTGGTCAAGTAACCTTCACACCGACTGATAAATCATACACTGGTGCAGTCACACCAGCAAAGGTTCAAGCTGAAAGCTCAAACGCTATCAAGGTGGATACAACTTACACACCAGAAATCGTTCCAGTAACCCCAACAGCTACACCAGCTGAAACAACTGATATTCAAGGTGCGACACAAACTGGTAAACCTGAATTCAAGGGTGGAACTGTAACAGTAGATGGCGTTGAGAAAACAGTAGCTATCAATGAAGCTGTTCCAGCAACATTTGATGATGGCTCAACTACCAAGTCAGTTGATGGCGTTGGT
>NZ_LSIZ01000135.1:0-2500 GCF_001556505.1 Streptococcus sp. CCH8-H5
AGTTGTCTTAAGAGAGACAAAGACCTTTGAGAACTGAATAAGAAACCAAGTGCAGGGTTATGATAGAAGAAATTATAACCTGTCAATTTACAAGAATAAATCGTCAGACGACGGTAATGAGTTAACGCTCGAACAATTATTAAATTTTTTAATGAGAGTTTGATCCTGGCTCAGGACGAACGCTGGCGGCGTGCCTAATACATGCAAGTAGAACGCTGAAGAGAGGAGCTTGCTCTTCTTGGATGAGTTGCGAACGGGTGAGTAACGCGTAGGTAACCTGCCTTGTAGCGGGGGATAACTATTGGAAACGATAGCTAATACCGCATAACAATGGATGACACATGTCATTTATTTGAAAGGGGCAATTGCTCCACTACAAGATGGACCTGCGTTGTATTAGCTAGTAGGTGAGGTAACGGCTCACCTAGGCGACGATACATAGCCGACCTGAGAGGGTGATCGGCCACACTGGGACTGAGACACGGCCCAGACTCCTACGGGAGGCAGCAGTAGGGAATCTTCGGCAATGGGGGCAACCCTGACCGAGCAACGCCGCGTGAGTGAAGAAGGTTTTCGGATCGTAAAGCTCTGTTGTAAGTCAAGAACGAGTGTGAGAGTGGAAAGTTCACACTGTGACGGTAGCTTACCAGAAAGGGACGGCTAACTACGTGCCAGCAGCCGCGGTAATACGTAGGTCCCGAGCGTTGTCCGGATTTATTGGGCGTAAAGCGAGCGCAGGCGGTTTGATAAGTCTGAAGTTAAAGGCTGTGGCTCAACCATAGTTCGCTTTGGAAACTGTCAAACTTGAGTGCAGAAGGGGAGAGTGGAATTCCATGTGTAGCGGTGAAATGCGTAGATATATGGAGGAACACCGGTGGCGAAAGCGGCTCTCTGGTCTGTAACTGACGCTGAGGCTCGAAAGCGTGGGGAGCGAACAGGATTAGATACCCTGGTAGTCCACGCCGTAAACGATGAGTGCTAGGTGTTGGATCCTTTCCGGGATTCAGTGCCGCAGCTAACGCATTAAGCACTCCGCCTGGGGAGTACGACCGCAAGGTTGAAACTCAAAGGAATTGACGGGGGCCCGCACAAGCGGTGGAGCATGTGGTTTAATTCGAAGCAACGCGAAGAACCTTACCAGGTCTTGACATCCCGATGCTATTTCTAGAGATAGAAAGTTACTTCGGTACATCGGTGACAGGTGGTGCATGGTTGTCGTCAGCTCGTGTCGTGAGATGTTGGGTTAAGTCCCGCAACGAGCGCAACCCCTATTGTTAGTTGCCATCATTCAGTTGGGCACTCTAGCGAGACTGCCGGTAATAAACCGGAGGAAGGTGGGGATGACGTCAAATCATCATGCCCCTTATGACCTGGGCTACACACGTGCTACAATGGTTGGTACAACGAGTTGCGAGTCGGTGACGGCAAGCTAATCTCTTAAAGCCAATCTCAGTTCGGATTGTAGGCTGCAACTCGCCTACATGAAGTCGGAATCGCTAGTAATCGCGGATCAGCACGCCGCGGTGAATACGTTCCCGGGCCTTGTACACACCGCCCGTCACACCACGAGAGTTTGTAACACCCGAAGTCGGTGAGGTAACCTTTTGGAGCCAGCCGCCTAAGGTGGGATAGATGATTGGGGTGAAGTCGTAACAAGGTAGCCGTATCGGAAGGTGCGGCTGGATCACCTCCTTTCTAAGGAAAAACGGAATGTACTTGAGTTTCTTATTTAGTTTTGAGAGGTCTTGTGGGGCCTTAGCTCAGCTGGGAGAGCGCCTGCTTTGCACGCAGGAGGTCAGCGGTTCGATCCCGCTAGGCTCCATTGAATCGAAAGATTCAAGTATTGTCCATTGAAAATTGAATATCTATATCAAATTCCATATGTAATTAATTACATATAGATAGTAACAAGAAAATAAACCGAAACGCTGTGAATATTTAATGAGTTAGGTCGCAAGACCAAAATAAGGTTAAGTTAATAAGGGCGCACGGTGGATGCCTTGGCACTAGAAGCCGATGAAGGACGTGACTAACGACGAAATGCTTTGGGGAGCTGTAAGTGAGCAATGATCCAGAGATGTCCGAATGGGGGAACCCGGCAGGTAATGCCTGTCACTCATTACTGTTAAGGTAATGTAGAGGAAGACGCAGTGAACTGAAACATCTAAGTAGCTGCAGGAAGAGAAAGCAAAAGCGATTGCCTTAGTAGCGGCGAGCGAAACGGCAAGAGGGCAAACCGAAGAGTTTACTCTTCGGGGTTGTAGGACTGCAACGTGGACTTAAAGATTATAGAAGAACTACCTGGGAAGGTAGGCCAAAGAGAGTAATAGCCTCGTATTCGAAATAGTCTTTATACCTAGCAGTATCCTGAGTACGGCGAGACACGAGAAATCTCGTCGGAATCTGGGAGGACCATCTCCCAACCCTAAATACTCTCTAGTGACCGATAGTGAACCAGTACCGTGAGGGAAAGGTGAAAAGCACCCCGGGAGGGGAGTGA
>NZ_LSIZ01000136.1:0-1064 GCF_001556505.1 Streptococcus sp. CCH8-H5
ACAAATCAACTAAAAAACAGCCTAGCAAGGCTGTTAAGTCATTATTATTGTTGTGGGTTATTGAAGATGTTGAATGGATACTCAACCTTAGTTGGTTTACACAACAACACAATTAAGATAATACCACCTACAAATGGGATAAATGCAACAAAAATATACGGCCAATTGTAGCCAGCATCACGCAAACGACGAACAGTTACAGCAATACCAGGTAAACACGCAGCAATACCATAGGCAAAAAAGATAAGTAGTAGGATAAGTGAAATAACAGCTAAAAAGCTTGAATCAGTTGCACCTGCAATTCCTCCAAATACTGCTAACAACACATAAAAAGCAACGACAGTTAACATATTTGCCAAATATGCAAACCAGTAATCTGAACGTGTTGAACGTCCCTCAAAATCTACGTAGCCCTTCCAAAACTTCTTATAAGCTTCGATCATAATAAAATCTCCTCATTTTTTGATAATACTACTATACCAAAAGACCGGTCTTCTGGCAAATTGACTAAGGAGCAGCCTATAAGGCTGCTAAGCACTTTTATTGCTGTGGGTTATTGAAATTATTAAACGCTACTTCTACCTTTGTTGGTTGTAAGGTTAAGATAAAAATAATAAAACCACCAAGATATGGAATTAGCGATAGGAATATCAAGGCCCAGTGGTAACCTGCATCTCGTAAACGACGTACTATGATTGCAATGGATGGTACAAGTGAGGCCAACGCATAGACTCCAATTCCTAACACTACAATATAGACCAAAATCATTTGAAAACTATATGGATCAGATGTATACGTAGAGGAGTCTCCTCCTAAAATCATGATTAGTATGAGTAAGAAACTAAACAATAAATAAACCAAGCATTGCGCAAGAACATTAAGCCAATAATCTGAACGCGTTGAACGTCCCTTAAAATCTACATAGCCCTTCCAAAATTTTTTGTAGGCTTCAATCATAATAAAATCCCACTTTTTTATGATACTCCCAGTATAGCAAGAGAAGGGAAGATTGACAAATCAACTAAAAAACAGCCTAGCAAGGCTGTTAAGTCATTATTATTGTT
>NZ_LSIZ01000137.1:0-493 GCF_001556505.1 Streptococcus sp. CCH8-H5
CAACGTATTTCTCTGGTTGGAACTTAGGTTCTTCTGGAGGTGTTACACGGTTGTTAAATTCTTTATCAGCAGGGTCTGTCACGTTTGTGATCAAGGCTTTCGCTGTACCATCATGAGATACAGTAACGGTTACAACAGCAGCCATTTCATCATAAGTGACAGTTGCATCTGTACCCTTAACCTCTGTTACAGTGTACTTGTAAGTACCTTCTTGACCCTTCTGGTATTTAAGGGCTGTAACAGTTTTACCAGCTTTATTTGTGTACTCTACTGGAGAGAATTTAATCTTACCAGCTGCATCGTTGGTTGCAGTTGCAATCACAACATTGTCGCTATCTTTCAACTCGAATGTGAATTCGCCAGCTTTAAGGTCACGACCTTCCAATTTCTTAGTGAAGTTGAATTCTACTGAGATTGGAACACTGTTGACACGTTTTTCAGTTGGTTTGTTTGGTTTTTCAACTGTCTTGCTTACTGGGTTGTAGTAGTTAAC
>NZ_LSIZ01000138.1:0-748 GCF_001556505.1 Streptococcus sp. CCH8-H5
AACCGTAACGTTCCCAGATGGAACAACAGCAACCCTAACAGGCGATAAGACCGTTTATGTTTCAGAAAATGGTGAATTACCTGACTCAATTGATTTGCCAAAATTAATCATAACTAAATGGGTTGATGAAAATGGTAATGAATTAAAACCAACAGATGCAAAAGCACCCGTTGAGTTGGGTGGTGCTAATGAAGCATTAGAACATGGAGAAATTGAAGGATATGTATTTGACAGAACGGTAACTGATAAAGTTGAAGGTACTGTAACTCATATCTTCAAACGAGTTAAAGCTGAAGCTGATACGACTGCACCAACAGCGCCAGTTGTGAACACCGTTAAAGCGGGCGACACAGCAGTAACAGGTACAGCCGAAGCAGGTTCAACCGTCGAAGTGACACTTCCAGATGGCTCTAAGGTATCAACAAAAGCCGACCAAGATGGCAACTACAGTGTTCCAGTAAGTGGCTTGAAGGAAGGCGACACTGTATCAGTGACTGCAACAGATGAAGCTGGTAATAAGTCAGATGCGACAACTGCAACCGTAGCGAAAGCCGATGATAAGACAGCTCCACTCGCACCAGTTGTGAACACCGTTAAAGCGGGCGACACAGTAGTGACAGGTACAGCTGAAGCAGGCTCAACAGTAGAAGTTACTCTTCCAGATGGCACTAAAGCAACTGCAACAGCAGATCAAGATGGCAACTTCAGTGTTCCAGTCAGCGCCTTGAAGGAAAATGACACCGTATCT
>NZ_LSIZ01000014.1:0-239 GCF_001556505.1 Streptococcus sp. CCH8-H5
ATGGGCACGAGTGGAATCGAACCACCGACCTCACGCTTATCAGGCGTGCGCTCTAACCATCTGAGCTACGCGCCCAAGCTAATGCTTGGTTATTTGTTTCCAAATAAAGCGGGTGACGAGAATCGAACTCGCGACAACAGCTTGGAAGGCTGTAGTTTTACCACTAAACTACACCCGCTTAACAAAATGGCGCGAGACGGAATCGAACCGCCGACACATGGAGCTTCAATCCATTGCTC
>NZ_LSIZ01000139.1:0-102164 GCF_001556505.1 Streptococcus sp. CCH8-H5
AAATCATGTCAGATAAAACGAACATGGAACTTGAAGCAGAAGATTCTGGTGTTCTTTTGAAGATTACGCGTCAGGCTGGTGAAACAGTACCAGTTACTGAGGTTATTGGTTATATTGGAGCGGAGGGTGAAGTTGTGGCTGATAATGCAGCCAGTGCACCTGTTGCAGAAGCAACTGCTCAATTAGAATCTGCTGGTCTTGAAGTTCCTAAAGCTCCTGCCACAGCTGCTCCAGCAGCTACTGCAGAAAAAGCACCACTTGCTGATAATGAGTACGATATTATTGTTGTCGGTGGTGGTCCTGCTGGTTACTATTCTGCCATTCGTGGGGCACAACTTGGTGGTAAGGTTGCTATCATTGAAAAATCTGAATTTGGTGGAACATGTTTGAATAAAGGATGTATTCCAACTAAGACCTACCTTAAAAATGCAGAAATCCTTGATGGGCTTAAGATTGCTGCAGGTCGTGGTATCAACCTAGCGTCAACAAACTACACTATCGATATGGATAAGACTGTTGACTTTAAGAACTCTGTTGTTAAGACACTTACTGGTGGTGTTCAAGGTCTTTTGAAGGCTAACAAGGTTACTATTTTCAATGGTCTTGGTCAAGTTAACCCAGATAAGACAGTTACTATTGGTTCAGAAACAATCAAGGGACGTAATATTATCCTTGCGACTGGATCAAAAGTTTCACGTATCAATATCCCTGGAATTGAGTCACAACTTGTGATGACATCAGATGATATCCTTGACTTGCGTGAATTGCCTAAATCACTTGCTGTTATGGGTGGTGGTGTCGTTGGTATCGAACTTGGTCTTGTTTATGCTTCATACGGTGTAGAAGTAACTGTTGTTGAGATGGCTGACCGCATTATCCCTGCTATGGATAAAGAAGTATCACTTGAACTTCAAAAAATCCTTGCTAAGAAGGGCATGAAGATTATGACTTCTGTTGGTGTTTCTGAAATTGTTGAAGCTAACAACCAATTGACCCTTAAACTCAATAATGGTGAAGAGATTGTAGCTGATCGCGCCCTTCTTTCAATCGGTCGTGTTCCTCAGTTGGATGGTCTTGAAAATCTTAACCTTGAATTAGATCGTGGTCGTATCAAAGTGAATGCTTATCAAGAAACATCAATCCCTGGTATCTATGCACCGGGTGATGTAAACGGAACTAAGATGCTTGCTCACGCTGCTTACCGTATGGGTGAAGTTGCGGCTGAAAATGCTATGCATGGTAACGTTCGTAAGGCTCACCTTGACTACACACCAGCTGCTGTATACACACACCCAGAAGTCGCAATGTGTGGTCTTACTGAAGAAGATGCACGCGCTAAATATGGTGATGTACTCATTGGTAAATCAAGCTTTGCTGGTAATGGACGCGCTATTGCTTCAAACGAAGCTCAAGGTTTTGTTAAAGTCGTTGCAGATGCGAAGTACCATGAAATCCTTGGTGTTCATATCATTGGACCGGCTGCAGCTGAATTGATTAACGAAGCGTCAACAATTATGGAAAATGAATTGACTGTAGATGAGCTCTTGCAATCTATCCACGGTCACCCAACCTTCTCTGAAAACATGTACGAAGCCTTTGCTGATGTACTTGGAGAAGCTATCCATAACCCACCAAAACGTAAATAAAGATAAATTAAATTCTCGGACAAAGGTTCGGGAATTTTTTCATACATTTTCATTTGTATTTATTTGAAAAAATCGTTACGGATTTTCAATAGTTTTATAGAAACATACGAATAATAAGTTAAAGAGTTTTCTATCAAGAGAGAAAGTTTGTTTATAATTTTATAATATTTCTATTTTATTTAGAAAATTTTTAATAATAACCTTTCCACGAGAGTTTTTCTGTGGTAAAATGGTTCAAGTATTACAAATGCAAAAGGAAAGTTAAATGCGAACAAAAGATTTTATCTACTATGCTAGTGCGGCTGTTCTCTTGGCTGTAACTACTCAGGTTGCTCAAGCAGACGAAGTGGCAACACAAACGCCTTCTATTACTGAAGGAAATCAGTATCAACCTGCGACAGCGGCTGAGATTTTTGGTGGAGAAGCAGCCTTACCTGTAACTCCTAGTTCAACGGTTTCAGCACCCGCAGCTTCGAGTGAAGTGACAAAAGCTAGTGCTCCAGCGGTATCTACGTCTCCTGCTTCACAGAGTTCCGAGGCTGCAACGGCATCAACTTCGGTAGCTAACTCTACTGTTGCTGCAACATCAAATTCAGTTGCGACTTCTGTAGTAAGTTCAGAAAGTGCTACAGCTTCTACAAGTGCGACAAATTCTGAAACGTCAAACAGCACTGTAGCAACACCTGCTAAATTAACGAATTCTACGGATGTTCCTTCGCCAACCCTTAAGGTTCAACCGAAGACTTTTATCGATGTCAGCAGCCATAATGGTGAAATCAGTGTAGATGACTATCGTGCTCTTGCACGCCAAGGTGTTGGTGGTGTCGTTGTCAAGTTGACTGAGGATACTTGGTACAACAACCCTAAAGCACCATCACAAGTTCGCAATGCTCAAATTGCCGATCTTCAAGTATCTACCTATCATTTTTCTCGATACACAACAGAGGAAGAAGCACGTGCAGAGGCTCGTTTCTACATTCAAGCTGCACAAAACCTTAACCTTCCAAAGAGTACTGTTATGGTTAACGATTTCGAAGACTCTAAGATGCTTCCAAATATCAACCGTAACACTCAAGCTTGGGTTAACGAAATGCGTAAGCATGGATACAACAACTTGATGTTCTATACAAGTGCTAGCTGGTTGGATGAGAACAATCTAGGCTATCGTGGACCTGTCTCAACCTCTCAATTTGGTATTGAAAATTTCTGGGTCGCACAGTACCCATCATCAACTCTTACAGCAACGAACGCCAAAAACATGCGCTATAATGCCAAAACTGGTGCATGGCAGTTTACAGCTACGGCTAATCTCTTGTCAGGTAAACATGTCTTCGACCACAGCGTGGATTATACAGGACGTTTCACAGCTAATGCTAGTGCTGAGGTTGATGCAACTCAAGGCAATTTGAGTGGAACCATTTCTATTGTCAACAATAATCCAACTGTTGGTAGCTTTGATGTAGTCATCTCTAATGTCAAAGCACCAAATGGTGTTGAAACAGTCTCTGTTCCAATTTGGTCAGAAATTAATGGTCAAGATGACATTATCTGGTATACTGCTAACCGTCAAAATAATGGAACTTATACAGTAAACGTTAAGGCTTCAGCGCATAAAAACTCGACAGGGCTTTATAATATCCACCTTTATTATGTTCAAAAAGATGGTCAATTGACGGGTGTTGGTGGAACAACTACGCAAGTCTTCATTGGTAAGACACCTGAGCAGTTGAAACCTAAAGCAAGTTTTGCTATTGAAAACAATAATGCTAAGGCTGGAACTTTTGACGCCGTTATCACTAATATCTCAGCACCACTAGGTGTTAAAGAAGTTTTGGTGCCATCATGGAGTCTTGAAAATGGTCAAGACGACCTTATTTGGCATAAGGCGACTAAGCAAACTGATGGCAGCTATCGTGTAACCATTAAGGCAAGTGAGCATAAGGGCACTAAAGGAAATTACCGTGCCGATGCTTATATCGTGGATAACTCTAACAATCGCCATTATATTGCTGAAAAAGTAGTGGCTGTTGATTATGCTCGACCAAGTGGTCTCCTTACGATTGAAAACAACAATACTGCAGCAGGTACTTTTGATGCCGTTGTTCGTAACATTGTTGCTCCTACAGGTTTGAAAGAAGTTCTTGTTCCTTCATGGAGTTTAGCTGGTGGTCAAGACGACCTTATCTGGCATAAGGCAACTCGTCAAGCCGATGGTTCTTACCGAGTGACTATCAAAGCAACGGATCATAAGAATTCAACTGGTAAATACCGTGCCGACGCCTACCTTGTAGATGACTCTAACAAACGTTTCTACCTTACTGAAAAAGTGGTAGAAGTTACTCAAACTCGTCCTAGTGCAAGCCTCTTTATTGAAAATAATAATGCCGATTTAGGTACTTTTGACGCTGTTATCCGCAATATCGTAGCACCAAATGGGGTTAAGGAAGTTTTAGTTCCTTCATGGAGTCTCGTTAATGGACAAGATGATCTCGTTTGGCACAAGGCTAGTCGTCAATCTGATGGTAGTTATCGTGTAACAATCAAGTCTAGTGAGCATAAGAATTCACTAGGAAATTACCGTGCTGACGTTTACATCGTAGATAATGCCAACCAACGTCATTATGTCACTGAAACCATTGTAGACGTAAAACATAATAAGCCAGTCGGTACTATTTCAGTTGTTAATAACAATAATGATACTGGTACTTTTGATGTCATTATCAGTGATGTTTATAGTCCTAAAGGTGTTCGCACTGTTCAAGTACCTATTTGGTCTGAAAAAGACGGACAAGATGATATTCGTTGGTATGAAGCAACACGTCAAGCTAATGGTACTTATACGGTAAATGTTCAAGCTACTAACCACAAAAATTCAACAGGTTTGTACAATATTCATTTGTACTACATTTTAAATGATGGGTCACAAGTTGGTGTAGGAGGGACAACGACAACAGTTGAATTCCGTAATGCTAAGACTAAAACGCAAACCTATATCACTAATGTTAATTCAGAAGCAGGTAGTTTTACAGTTGTTGTTGATCAAGCTCCACAAGGACGTCAGATTAAGAATATTCGTGTAGCTGTATGGTCTGAGAGCAACCAAGGAAACCTTTCTTGGTACAATACAGCACCTACTGGAACACATACTGAAATCAATGTTTCGACTGTTAATCATAAGAATCTCATTGGTAACTATACGACTCACGTTTATGTGGACTATGTAGACAATACTGTAGATGGATTTAACCTTGGTGAGACAGCTCTTGCTCCACGTAATCGTCGTTTATAAGCCTGAACCGCTTTTTATTCAAAACATAAACTTCGATGGATTTATAAGTGATATGGTGCTAAAAAATGAATTTATCAAGTTGTCTTCTTCAAGTCATGTCCTCTATAGATATGAAGGAAACTAATTTACATATTAGCTTTCTTATACTAAAATACAAATTTATTCAATTTAACTAACGCCAATAACAATGGTTGGTATTCTTTGGATTACATTCACGGTGTTCAGAGTCGAGATGTAATGGATACTAAACTTGGTGCACCATTCTTCTCAATCTTTGCTTAATCTGATATATAATTAATAAATCGAGGGAATCTGATGGTTCTCTCTTTTTAATAATCTCGCAGAGAAAACGCTTACATAAATCTAATCTAAATGGTATATTAAAAAACATGAAAACGTTAACAAAAAGGAGTTAGTATGAAAAGGAATACTCAAACTAATGACGAAAAAGTCCTTCGTTATAGTCTTCGCAAGTACAAGTTAGGGTTGGCTTCTGTAACCATTGGAGCTGTTTTTTTGAGCTTTGCTGCTACTCATGGAGTCAAGGCAGAAGAAGTAGTGTCAACACCTGCCTCAAGTACACAGGTAGAATCAGCTGATTCTAGTCTTACCACCAGTGGTCTAGTAACTGAAACGCCAACAGCTCCTCTAACAGCTGAGAATACCACAGTGTCCAAGGAAAATGAGCCAGTTTCTCTTCCAGCAGAAAATACTAGCCGTACTGAGCCTACCAAGCTAACTGAAACTAGCGAAAACACGCCAAAAATAGTAAGTACTAATAATAGTCAAGCTCTCACTAATGCATCTGAGGAACCTATTGCTGAGGGGTCTATTCGCTTGCATTTCCAAGAGTTGCCAAGTCAGGATAAGGCATCACTTGGGCTTTGGACTTGGGATGATGTGGAGACGCCATCATCTCAGAAAGGTGCTTGGCCAACAGGAGCAACCTCATTTGCAGAAGCCAAACAGGATGATTATGGTGTCTACTTGGATGTGAAGTTGTCTTCAACACCTAAAAAACTTAGCTTCCTTATTAATAATGCCGCTGGAACGAACCTTTCAGGGGATAAAGCAGTGGAAATTCTTAGCCCTCAAATGAATGAGGCTTGGATTGACAAGGATTTTCAAGTTTACAGTTATCAACCTATCCCTCAAGATCACGTTCGTATCAATTATTTCCGTACGGATGGCGACTATAGTAATAAGTCTGTCTGGTATTGGGGTGATGTTAAGGACGCTCCAAGTAATTGGCCTGATGGTGTCAATTTCCAACCAAATGGTAAGTATGGTGCCTATTTAGACATTCCGCTAACCGAGGCTGCTAAATCTATCGGATTTTTACTCTTAGATGAGAGCAAAATAGGAGATGATGTGAAAATTCAACCAAATGATTATAAATTTAGTGACTTGAAAAAAACTCGTCAGCTTTTCGTACGAGATACTGATACGACAGTCTACACCAACCCTTATTTTGTTAAGGATGTGCGTTTGACTGGAGCTCAGCAGCTTAGTCCAAGCCAAATCGAACTTAGCTTCACCAATTTAGAAGATGTTTCATCTGAGGATATTCTCAAAGACCTAAAGGTGACAGACAAGGATGGTAACAGTGCAACTCTTAAACAGCTTGAGTTGGATGCTAAACTCAAAAAAGCTACATTAACAGGTGATTTTGCTGCGGAAAATCTACCTTACAAGGTCACTTTGGGTAATGATAGTTTTAAAACGTCTGAGAGTTGGCAATTGAAGGATGCGCTCTACAGTTACGATGGTGAATTGGGTGCCCGTCTTCAAGAGAATGGTACTAAGGCACATGTGACACTTTGGTCACCAAGTGCAGATCAAGTAGATATCATTGTCTATGATAAGAATAATCAAGACATGGTTCTTGCTGAACATGCCCTAAGCAAAGGACCTCGAGGGACTTGGCAAGCTGACTTGCTTGCGACTGATCTTGGTTTGGAAAACTTAACAGGTTATTTCTATCAATATCGCATTAAACGTGGTGATCAGTCAGTAATCGTTTTGGATCCTTATGCTAAGTCTTTGGCTGCTTGGAATAGTGACGATGCCAGCAAGGGACCTGAACACAAGATTGCCAAGGCTGCCTTTGTAGATCCTGCTAATTATGGACCAAAAGATCTTGACTACGCTAAGATTCCAAACTTTAAATCTCGAGAAGATGCCATCATTTATGAGGCTCATGTCCGAGATTTCACTTCTGATAAGGCTATCTCAGCTGAATTGAAACACCAGTTTGGGACTTTTGCAGCCTTTGCAGAGCGTTTGGATTATCTTAAAGATCTCGGTGTTACCCATATTCAGCTTTTACCAGTATTAAGCTACTATTTTGTCAATGAAATGCAAAATGGGAAGCGTTTGGATGCCTATGCATCAAGTGATAGTAACTACAACTGGGGCTATGATCCACAAAACTATTTCTCTTTGACGGGTATGTATTCTGAAAACCCAAGTGAACCAGCTAAACGTATCGAAGAATTCAAGAATTTAGTTGCTGCTATTCATGCCCACGGTATGGGCGTTATCTTGGATGTGGTCTATAATCATACAGCTAAGACAGCTATTTTTGAAGACCTTGAGCCAAATTATTATCACTTTATGGATGCTGATGGCACTCCTCGTTCGAGTTTTGGAGGGGGGCGTCTAGGCACGACTCACTATATGAGTCGTCGTGTCTTAGTGGATTCGATTGCTTATCTTACTAAAGAATACAAGGTGGATGGTTTCCGTTTTGATATGATGGGTGACCATGATGCTGAAAGTATCGAGCAAGCTTATCATACAGCACGCGCTCTAAATCCAAATCTTATTATGCTTGGTGAGGGCTGGGTGACTTATACTGGCGATGAAAACAGCGCTGTTCAGCCTGCCGATCAGTCTTGGATGAAAGACACAGATACCGTAGCTGTATTTTCAGACGATATTCGAAACACCCTCAAATCTGGTTATCCAAACGAGGGGACACCTGCCTTTATCACAGGTGGCAAACGTGACATTAATAAGGTCTTTGACAATATCAAGGCACAACCAACTAACTTCGAGGCTGATTCTCCAGGTGATGTGATTCAATATATTGCTGCTCACGATAATTTGACCCTTTTTGATATTATTGCCCAATCAATCAAGAAGGATCCAAGCAAGCCTGAGAATAATGCTGAAATTCATCGTCGCTTGCGTCTAGGAAACCTCATGGTCTTGACTGCTCAGGGAACACCATTTATTCACTCTGGTCAGGAATACGGCCGCACCAAACAGTTCCGTGATCCTGCCTACCGTTATCCTGTGTCTGAGGACAAGGTGCCGAATAAGTCACATCTCTTAGTGGATGAAAAGGGCAATCCATTTGACTATCCTTACTTCATCCATGATTCTTATGATTCAAGTGATGCGGTTAACCATTTTGACTGGACTAAGGCGACTGATAGCCAGACCTTCCCAGAAAATACGAAAACGCGTGCCTTTACCAAAGGTTTGATCGCCTTACGTAAGTCGACAGATGCCTTCAATTTCAAATCAAAAGCAGATGTAGATGCACGTCTAACGCTATTGACAGTTCTTGGTCAGGACAATGTCGCTCAAGAAGATTTGGTATTGGGATACCAAACTGTTGCTTCGAATGGAGATCGTTACCTTGTCTATGTCAATGCTGATAGCAAGGCTCGTCAGTTTGATTTGAGCAAGATTACAAATGGCCTATCTTATATGGTTTTGGCAGATGGCAGTCAAGTCAATTTATCTGGAATTAGTGAGTTATCAGGTGTGACAATCAACAATCACATCTTGACCTTGGATCCACTAACAGCGACTATTATTCGTTTGACTAATGCTCAGACGCCAACTGAGGCAGTAGATCAGCCTTCTGAAAAGACCGGGTCATTTGGTGGTAAAGATACTGAAGCAACTAAAGCAAATGTCAAGGCTTCAGGTAAAGAGGACCTTGTTGGAGATGCTGAACTTGTTAATCGTGACAATGGTCAGGCTAAGACTGAAGCTAGTCGTCAGACTGATAAACAACTGCCATACACTGGTGAAAAGACAAATCGTGGACTCTTTTTAGCAGGTCTTCTAAGCATTCTTAGCCTAGGATTCCTTAGAAAACGACGGATGAAATAAATAAGTGACAACAGGTTATTTCCTGTTGTTTTCTTTTATTTAGAATCATTCTTATCTGCTCTTTAGAATAGTTCTTAAATAGCCTAAAACCGTTGACAGTGCTGGTTTCTTCTGTTAGTTTAGATATGTTCTCTTACATACGAGAGATCATTATTGACTTATCATCGTTCGTTCTTTATTAATGATAAAACGACGATTCACATATATAACGACAAATGTCGAACACTATCTTGAAAATAGGAGACATTCATGAAAAAACTTAGCAAACTTGGTGTTGTTCTTTTGGCATCAGGACTTTTATTGACGGCTTGTGCCAAATCTGGTAATTCAAGTAATTCAAGTTCAACTAGCCCAAAACTCACAGCCAGTGAGCAAAAGCAATTGAAGCAGGCCACAAGTGATTATAAGACTTTCGTTGAAGGCGAAATTGATCAGCTTTTGAAAGATACTGAAGGATTCAGTGAAACCCTCAAGTCAGGAAATCTTGAAGAAGCTAAGAAACAATATCCATTGATTCGTATGGCTTACGAGCGTTCAGAGCCGATTGCAGAAAGCTTTGGTGAGTCTGACGTGAAAATCGACTACCGTTTGGTTGATTACATGGACGAAAATAAATCAGAAGACGGTTGGTCAGGGTTCCACCGTATCGAACGTATCATGTGGCAAGATAACACGACAGAGGGTACAGCTGCCTATGTAGATCAATTGGTTAACGATATTAAGGAACTCAAGGCTAAAATTGCAACTGTTAAAGTTACTCCAGATATCATGCTGACGGGTGCTGTAGACCTTCTTAATGAAGTTGCCACTCAAAAGATTACAGGTGAAGAAGAGGTCTTCTCACACACTGATCTTTACGACTTCCGTGCCAATATTGAGGGAGCGGAAAAAATCTTTGAACTTTTCAAGCCGTTGATCCAAAAGAAAGATGCTAAACTTGTTAAGACTCTGGAAACTGAATTCAAGAATGTGAATGGTCTTTTGGACAAACACATGACTGATGAGAAAAACTATAAGTCTTATACAGATTTGAGTGAGGCAGATACTAAGGAATTGGCCGAAGCTGTAACTAAACTTGGTGAACCATTATCACAAATGGGTGTTATCCTAGATGGGAAGTAAGAAAAATGACTGACGAAAAATTTTTAGATCAAAAAATGGACCGTCGTGAATTTCTTAAAAAAGCAGGTATTGGAGGGGCTGGGCTTGCGCTTGGTCTTTCTGGTGCATCTGCTTTTTTCGCTAATCAGGATAGTTCAAGTAAAAAGGCTTATGATGGTGATGAAGATATTAGCTTCTTTGGCAAGCACCAGGCTGGGATTACGACTCCTATGCAGAAGGCTTGCTACTTGGTGGTGCTAGATCTTCATACAACCGATAAAAAAGAAGTCATCCAGCTTTTTAAAGACTGGACCGATTATAGTAGTAAATTGGTCGAAGGAGAGTTAGTCAAAAAAGATGGTTCTAATGCCCTCTTGCCTCCTACGGATACAGGCGAAACGGTGGGACTCAATCCCTATCGCCTGAGTCTGACTTTTGGAGTTTCGGCTGATTTTCTTAAAAAACTTGGTTTAGAATCCAAACGTCCTAAGCTCTTCCGTGATTTGCCTCCATTTCCTAAGGAGCAGTTGCAGGACAAGTATACGGGTGGAGATATCGTTATTCAAGCCTGTGCAGATGATGAACAAGTAGCTTTCCACGCTGTCCGCAATCTGATTCGTAAAGGTCGTAATAAAATCACCATGAAGTGGAGCAAATCAGGGTTTGCAGCCATCGGAGACCGCAAGGAAACGCCTCGAAATCTTTTTGGTTTCAAGGACGGTACTGCCAATGTTACGACAGAAAAGGAATTCGACAAGGTTGTCTGGACTGATAGTAAAGATTGGATGAAGGGTGGTTCTTATATGGCTCTTCGTCTGGTACAGATGCACCTTGAAACTTGGGATCGTACTAATTTGCAAGAGCAGGAAAACACCTTTGGTCGTTACAAGGAATCAGGCGCTCCCTTTGGTAAGAAAGATGAGTTTGATGAAGTAGATTTATCTAAACTTCCTGTAGATTCGCATGTCCGTTTGGCTAAAGAAGTAGACCTTCCTATCTTACGTCGTTCATATTCTTATTCAGATGGCATTGATGAGAGAACTGGCCAGTTTGATTCAGGTTTGATTTTCATTGCCTACCAGAAGGATCCAGACCGTTTTGTTAAAATTCAGACCAATCTTGGTGCTGTAGACAAGATGAACGAGTACATCACCCATATCGGAAGTGGGCTCTTTGCTTGCTTTGCTGGGGTGGAGAAAGGAGGCTACCTTGGTCAAGCACTCTTTGAATAAACTCCTCGTTTTGCTTGGGCTTCTGGCCTTATTCTGGACCTATCCAGTAGCTGCTGAATCATACAGTGACCTCTATATCAAAATTACAGATGCGACAACAGCTGTTCAAAATAAAGATCAAGCTAAAGCTAAGGAATTGGTTGCTGAGATTAAGACTGATTTCGAAACAAAAGAAAATCACGATTCCAAGGCAGGTAAAAAAGTTAGCAAGGCTCTTGATATTAAGGGTGACGTGACAGAAGAGGACCTAACCTCCATTTCGTCAGCCCTTCTTAAATTTGAGAAAGAGCAAAATCCTGTTGATTTAGATGCCGAAAAGGAAAAACTTGAAACACGCCTAGAGCCTTATTTCAAAAACTTACAGGATGCCATTACGGCCAAAGACCTGGCTGCAACACGCAAAACTTACAGTGAATTAAATAATGCTTGGACGAGAAATGAAGCTGTTGTCCGTGACCACAGTACTGCCTACTACGGCAAGATTGAGACGGCCATTTCACTTTTGCGAAGTAGCATTGAGACGGAGCCTACTGATTTCACCAGCATCCAGTCATCTTATGATGATCTCAAGAGTGGGATTGATGACTTTATCAAGGGTGTCCCTCTTGATAGCACAAGCTCAAGTTTAACCCTAAAAGATGGTATTAAGCTCTTGGAAAAGGCTCTAGGTCAATTCCAAGCAGGTGATGAAAAAACGGCTGCGGCAACTATGAAGAAGTTCATCACTATCTGGCCAACCATTGAAGGCGATGTAAGCACAACTAATCCAAGCCTTTATACGCGTGTGGAAAGTGAAACACCTGTTATCATGGTTAAGGGAAAAGAAAAAGCTTATCAGGACAAACTGCAAGCCTTGATCACAGACTTATCTGCTATTGATACAAGTGCTTCTTATAATGCCTTTGATGCCATGTTGATTCTCTTACGTGAAGGGGTTGAAGCCCTCCTCATTGTTATGGCACTTGTGACAACTCTTAAGGCAGCCAAGATGCGTAAGGGACTCAAATGGGTTTATGGCGGAGCCATTGCTGGTGTTCTTGCTAGCGCAGTTATAGCTGTTATCTTACAAGTTGTCTTTCCAGCTGTGACCTCGGGGGCTAACCGTGAAATTATTGAAGGTGGCGTTGGTATCTTTGCAGTTGCGATGATGATTCTGATTGGAATTTGGCTCCATAGCAAGTCTTCAGTCAAACAGTGGAATGACTTTATGGATCGCCAGATGAAGACGGTGACGGCTACTGGAAGCTTTGTGTCCATGTTTGCACTCAGTTTCTTGGCTGTCTTCCGTGAAGGTGCCGAGACTATTCTTTTCTATGTCGGTATTGTCCCACGTATCACGACAGCTAATTTCTTGATTGGTATTGCTTCAGCCATTGCAGTTCTTGTTATCATTGCTGTGGCTATGACTAAAGCGAGTCACTATATTAAACCGCACCGCATTTTCTTTATTTTGACTTGGTTGATTTATGCCTTGGCCTTCAAGATGCTCGGTGTCAGTCTTCATGCCCTTCAGTTAACTAATATGATGTCTAATCATTTGATTAGTGGTTTCCCAACAATTGATTGGGCTGGTATCTATCCAAGCTGGGAAGTCTTGATTCCACAACTTATCTTTCTTGCTATTATTGCCTTTGTGACGGTGAAACAGCATGGCAAGAAATAAAGATGAGATGACTATTGTTGAGCATCTGGTGGAATTTCGGAGACGTTTCATTGCAGTAGTGTTATGCTTTTTCCTAGTTTTTTGTATTACTCTGTTGTTTGCTGGGCAACTCTATGCTTATCTAACCAGAGGATTTGACAAGCCTTTATTAGTTCTAGGGCCTAACGATATTCTTTGGATTTACATTAACCTAGCAAGTCTTATGGCTTTTACGGTGACGCTGCCTTTTACCACTTACCAGATTTGGCAGTTTGTGAAACCAGGTTTAAGGGACAATGAAGCGCGTGCTATCTTTGCTTATATCCCAGCAACTTTTGTCTGTTTTGTATTGGGCTTGGCTTTTGGTTATTATTTTGTGAGTCCAGCTATCTTAGAAGTGCTTTTAAAACTAGGCGAAGGGCTCTTTGATACACAAATTACAGCACAGAACTACCTTAGTTTTTTACTGCATACGACAGTGCCTTTGGCTGTTCTCTTTGAACTTCCCGTAGTTGTGAGTTTTTTGACATCTATCGGCATAATAACACCAGTTTTTCTGACACACTATAGACGCTATGCTTACTTTATTCTCTTGGTTTTGGCGGTCATTCTAACACCAGCTGACTTTATCAGTGACCTGGCCATGACGGCACCCTTAATCTTGCTTTATGAAGTTAGCGTAACTCTAAGTAAGCTCATTTATAAACGTAAACAAAGAAAATATAAAGATAAATAGAAAGGAAATCTCATGGGAATTCTACGTGATATCGGAGCCCCAGGACTTATCATTATTGTTCTAGGAGCCCTCCTCATATTTGGTCCTAAACGCTTGCCAGAACTCGGGCAATCCATCGGTAAAATGCTAGCCGAATTTAAAGCAGCTGTAAATAAGACTGATGAAGATAAAAAGGATCAAGAGACTGGGAAGAAAGACTAGTTCCTAGATACTCTATTTTCTTGACAATTCTAAGCTTTTGTGACATAATACACTTGTATTGAATAGTAAGTCTATATCATAGGCAAGAAAAGACCCCAAGCTAACTTCCACATAAGCTCGGGGTCTTTTTTAGCACTATCTATCCTTGTTTAACCACTTGTCGATCAGACGAAGGATAACACCGACCACAATAGGTCCGATGATAGTTTTGAATAGTAAATCCATCATAGGCAAACTCACCTCCCTTCGTAGGCGGTGTCGAGGTGCCAAGGGATATTATATCATAGATTGAGAGAGTTGTTTAGTGAGTGTCAGGAAGTAAAAGTTAAAAGGTAGTTTGATCATGCCATACAAAAAAATCAGCCTTCTTGAGCTGATTTTTTTATTTTACAAACTGATACGTTTTTCTGTCTCAGCGTCGAAGAAATGACCTTTTGCAACACTGAAAGTAAGATTTACTTTTTCACCTGGATTGTGGAAGTCACGCGCATCAACACGGGCAGCAAATTCAGTTTCTCCAAGTTTTAGGTAAAGCATTGTTTCTGCACCAAGGAGCTCTGAAACGACGACTTCAGCATCTACATTGGCATCTGGATATACTTCTTGAACGATTGGACGGCTTGAAACATCTTCAGGACGGATACCAAAGATAACTTCTTTGCCTTGATAACCTGTTTCTTTCAAGATTTTAGCTTGACCTTCAGAAATTGCAATATCCAAGCCTTCAGAGTTAGTGATACGGTTGCCATCAACCTTAACATTGAAGAAGTTCATAGCAGGACTTCCGATAAATCCAGCAACAAATTTGTTGGCTGGTTCATTGTAAAGTTCCTGAGGTGTACCAATTTGTTCGATACGACCGATAGTACCAGAACCATCAGGATTTTTAGTAGAACTCATGATAACGATACGGTCAGCAAGAGTCATGGCTTCTGTTTGGTCGTGAGTAACATAGATGGTTGTTGCGCCAATATTACGAGTAATTTTAGCAATTTCAGCACGCATAGTGACACGAAGTTTAGCATCCAAGTTTGAGAGAGGTTCATCCATGAGGAAGACTTTAGCATCACGAACGATGGCACGTCCCATAGCTACACGCTGACGTTGACCACCAGAAAGGTCTGCCGGCTTACGATCTAAGAACTCAGTCAACCCAAGGCTAGCAGCAGCTTCACGCACACGTTTGTCGATATCGTCTTTTTTATATTTACGAAGTTTAAGACCAAAGGCCATATTTTCATAAACAGTCATGTGTGGGTAAAGTGCGTAGTTTTGGAATACCATGGCAATGTCACGGTCTTTTGGTGATTTGTCATTAACCACTTCACCATCAATATAGAGTTTACCTTCACTGATTTCTTCAAGACCAGCAACCATACGGAGAGTTGTTGATTTACCACATCCTGAAGGACCTACGAAAACGATGAATTCCTTGTCTTTGATGTCGATACTGAAATCTTCAACAGAGTAGTGAGTTGCATTTGGGTATTTTTTGTAAATTTTATCCAGTTTAAGAGTTGTCATATCATTTATCCTTTATTATTTAACTGATCCGCCGGTTACACCTTCAACATAGTATTTCTGCATGAAGATAAAGAGAAGGGTGATTGGGATGGCGATGATAATAGCACCTGAGGTAAATGGAAGGAACCATTCATTGATAGCGTCTTGGTTAAGCATTTGGTAGAGTCCAAGGGCAACGGTATATTTATCTTTAACGTCACCAAGGATAACAGATGCAAAGATGAAGTCTACCCAAGGTCCCATGAAGGCCATGAGGGCAGTGTAGACGATGATTGGTTTAGAAAGTGGCAAGGTAATCTTGGTAAAGATTTGAAGACGAGTTGCCCCATCAATCATTGCTGATTCATCCAATGAGTAAGGAATGGTATCAAAGAAACCTTTCGCAATGTAGAAACCAAGTGCTGCCCCAGCAGAATAAACCAAAACCAAAGATGTCAAGGTTTGTGTCAAATTAAGGGCCTTCAAAATATAGTAGACCGCAATCATAGACATGAAACCAGGGAACATGTTAAGTACAAGTGCCAATTTCAAGAAGCCATTTCTGTGTTTGAATTTAATACGGCTAAGTGAGTAGGCCATCCCAACGGTAATCAAAGTTGAGAGGATACATGTACATGTGGCAACGATGAAGGTATTGATGAACCATTTTCCAAATGGATAAGCATCGCTGGTAAACAGTTTGATGTAGTTATTAAATGTGTAAGACTTAGGGAAGAAGTAAGGCACCGCATTGGCTCCTTCACCACGGAAACTTGTAAGGAAGATCCAGATAATAGGAATCAACCAGATAACAGCTAGAACTGTCAATAGAATATAAGTACCAGTTAGGTAAAGATTTTTCTTACGTTTCATTATTTAGCAGCCCCTTCCTTGAATGAAGATGATCTTGTGTAGGCCAAGAGACTGAATGTTGCAGAGATGGCGAAAATCAAGATACCGATAACAGATGCCAAGTTGTAGTCTTTAGCGCTAACAGTCAGTTTGTAGAGCCAAGTTACCAAGAGGTCAGTTGAACCCGCTTGATAGTATTCAGAATTTTTAGGTCCACCACCAGTAAGGAAGTAGATAACGTTGAAGTTATTGATATTACCGATGAATTGTTGAATCAATGATGGTGCCATAATCAAGAGAATTTGTGGGAAAGTGATGCTCTTGAAGATTTGGAACTTGCTTGCTCCATCAATTTCAGCTGCTTCAATCTGCTCAGTTGGCAAGTTCATGATGATACCAGTTGCGACCAACATTGTGAATGGAATACCAATCCACATATTAACAAAGATAATAGAGAACTTCGCCCAGAGAGGATCAGTCAAGAATGGAATAGGTCCATTAGTGAGATGCAAGGTTTGAAGCAAACCATTCAAAGGACCATGGTCATTAAGGAAGTTACGCATCAAAAGAAGTGATACAAACTGAGGAACGGCGATAGTGATAACAAAGAGTGTACGCCATACTTTCTTGAATTTAAGGCCCTTAGTGTTAAGCAAGAGGGCAAGGACAATACCGAAGAAGAAAGTAGTTGCTGTTGCAGCAACAGCCCAAATCAAGGTCCATGTCAAAAGTGGGAAGAAAGTACCAGCCATTCGACCTTGTAAAACTTCACCAAAACTTGAGAAACCAACCCAGTCAAAGAGTGATTTAGGTGCTGGGTGATTGTGGTCAAAGTTAGTAAAGGCCAAACAGATCATATAAATCAAAGGCAAGATTGTGAAGAGCAAAACCCCAATCAAAGGGACAGTCATAAGACCCATGTGGAAACGGCCATCAGCCAAGGTCTTGAAGTCTTCGATAAAGTTAGGAACTTTACGTCCAGACTGTTTGAGGGCTATGAGATGGCGAGCGCTTTTAAGGTTACACCAGTAAATATAAGCGAAGACTGCACAGAAGATTAATGACGCAAGTCCAAAAATCAACATAAGCATTGAATTATCTCCAGCAACCTGAACTGTAAGTTTAACGCCATTAACTTCTTTAACGGCCTCACCTTGTTCTTGAGTTCCCAAAGTAACCATTCCTTGAAGAGCTGGGACAATTTGAATAACGAATGCTACTAAGAAGGCAATCTCAGAAAGGAGGAAAAGCAATCCCTTGGTAAACTGTTTGTTAACCAAGTTTGCTAATCCCATTACCAGAAAGGATAATTTGACATCCCATGTACCTTCTTTGAAGACTTGGCGCATAGGAGTTGTGTCGTAGATTGTTTGTGACATAGATATCTCCTCAGATAAATGTGTGATTAGTGATGGTTTCTATTTTGTCTACAAATAAAAGATAAAGAGGATAGGAACTTGACCCACCTCTTTACCTTGTCATTGTTAGGATTCTTATTTAGCCGCTGCCAAATCTTTATCAAATTGTTGTAATTTAGTAAGGAATTGGTCTTCCTTGATTTTACCGTTATAAGCGTCACTCATAAGAGCAGCACTTTCAGTCCAGAAGACTGACATTTGACTAAGTTTAGGCATAACAGTTGTGTACTGATCAGATGAACCCATAGTAATTACAGCTTGTGCAAGTGCATCCTTTTGAACAGCTTCAGAAGCCTGAACTTCTTTGTTGGCTGGGATGATGTGACGGTCTTCATTAGTGAATTGGTTATTTTGACTGTCTTTGCTTGTCAAAGCTTGTGCCAATTGGTAAGAAGCAGCAATACGTTCAGCGTTACCTTTAGATGGTGTTTGGTTAACTGCGTAAAGTTTTACACCCATGAAGGCTTTTTGTTGAACGTCTTGACCACCGATATTAACTGTTGGGTAAACAGCAATACCAAGATTGTCTTTACCGACAGCTTTAGCAGCTGCAGCGTAGTCCCATGGTCCTGATTGGAAAGCATCAACAGAACCATCTTCGAATTTAGCCATCATGTTAGCTGAATCAACATTAACAAATCCTTTGTTGTCTTTTTGAGCTGCGATGAATTTAAGAACGTTCACACCAGCTTCATTGCCCCAGTTAGTCCCTTTAACATCTTCACCGTTAGGGCCAAAGAGTGTGTCACCAACTGAAAGGAAGAGAGGACCAGTTACATAAGCATTAACTTCTTTCAAGTTGCTACCAAATTTAGCTTTAGAAGTGATTGTTTCATATGATTTAACATCTTCTTCGTTAAGTTTAGATTTATTGTAGTATGTAACTTGTGTTTCAATACCGTATGGGAAGGCGTAAGTTTTACCTTTGTATTGAGCACCTACAGTAGCTTGCTCAGTATCTTGATCAGCAATTTCTTTTGAGTATTGCTCTGGGATTTCTTGGATAGCTCCAGCGTCTACCAATTTACCGAGTTGGTCATGTGGAAGTGAGAAGACATCTGCAGCAGTAGAAGCATCCTTAGTCAAGTTTTCTTGAGCATTTGGATCTTCCATTTCAACCATATCAACTTTGTAACCAGATTTCTTTTCAAACTGTGCTACTGTATCTGAGTAAGATTTCTTAGCGCCAGTTGGTACCCAAAGTTTCAAAGTCTTGCTATCTGAACTTGAGCTCTTGCTTGAGTTTGACCCACAAGCTACCAAGAGCGATCCAGCCACAAGTAATCCAGCACTACCAAGTAATACCTTTTGCCATTTTTTCATTTCTATTTCCTCCAGAAATTTAGTTTACGATAATCATTATGCAACCGTTTCCACAATCTGTCAAGTATTTTGTAAAAAAAATTATTTTTTTTGCAAACGATTGCAGAAAACACCTATTTAGTTTATAATTGTTCTTATATTTTACAACTATAAAGAAATATTTATGAGAATGAGAGGGAAATGATGGCTACAATTAAAGATGTTGCTAAGAAGGCTGGAGTCAGCCCATCAACGGTAAGTAGGACATTAAAGGATAACCCGGCTATATCAGAAGAAACCAAAAATAAAGTAAGAGCAGCTATGGAAGAATTAGGTTATGTACCAAACTCAGCAGCACAAATGTTGGCAACAGGCTTAACTCATAGTTTAGGTGTTGTTCTTCCTCCCTTAACAGACCGTGAAAATATCAGCCAGCCCTTCTATATGGAGATTTTAACAGCAATCAATGAAGAGGCTAGTTGTCATTCTCAGGTCGTTAGTATTGCTACGGGTGCTACTCTAGAGGAATTAGTCAAGCAAGTTGAGCTCATGCATCGCCAAAAACGGGCAGATGGCTTTATAATTCTCTATTCAGAAAAGAAAGATCCGGTTAAAGATTACTTATTAAAACAAAAAGTACCTTTTGTAGTGGTTGGAGCAGCAGTGGATAATGAAAATAAAGTAACCTATATTGATAATGATAATAAGGAATTAGGTCATGAAGCTGTGAACTACTTACAGGCAAAAGGTCACCGAAAGATTGGTTTTGTCACAGACGATTTATTTGGGCAAGTAGGACAGGAACGTTATCAAGGGTATCAGGAAGCGGCAGACAATCTAAATTTGGATGTTTTACCTGAACTTGTATTTTCAGCTCGAACAATCGAGACTTTTAAAAAGGAATTGGAAAGATTTTCTCCGACAGCTTTGATTGTTAAGGATGACCTAATTGCCCTTCGTCTCATTCAATGGTTAAACAACCAAGGATTTAGAGTTCCTGAAGATTATGCCATTATTTCTTTCAATAATTCGACTTTTGCTGAAATCATGCATCCTTTCTTGACCACATTTGACATTAATATTCAGGCACTAGCTAAAGAAAGTGTTCAAAACCTTCTTGGGATTCTTAAAGCGACTAAGATTAAGTCGCAAAAAGTCATTATTCCATTTAAACTTATAGAAAGAGAAAGCGTCTGAACTTATCCCTAATAGGTTAAGGAGCATCCAAGTAGTTGGTTAGAAAAACAGCCGGCTACTTTTTTCGTTTAAAAAGAAACCTATTTTTTCGAATTCAATAGAAATAAAGATTTAAGAAAATACTCCCGTAATGTAAGCGCTTGTTTTACGAACTTTATTTTAAAGAGCTATAAATTTTTTTATTTTTTTGTTAAAAATTCTTGACTAATGCAAACGTTTGCATTATAATAATAAGTGTAAAAAATAATTTGAGGTAAACGTTATGAACAAACGAGCAAGCGGTGTTTTGATGCACATCACATCACTTCCAGGTGACTACGGGATCGGATCTTTCGGTCAAGCAGCCTATGACTTTGTTGATTTCTTAAAAGAAACAAAACAAACTTACTGGCAGATTTTGCCACTTACTACAACAAGTTATGGGGATTCACCTTACCAATCATTCTCAGCGGTAGCAGGAAATACACACTTTATCGATTTGGATTTCCTTATTCGTGACAAATTTTTAACTAAAGCTGATGTTAAAAACGCTGACTTTGGGTCAGATCCTGAGTTTATTGACTATGCTAAAGTTTACGAAGCACGTCGTCCAATTCTTGAAAAAGCAGTTAAAGCAATTTTAGCAGATAAGAAAGAAACTAAAAGATTCGAATCTTTTAAAACTAAAAATGCTAACTGGTTAGCTGATTATGCTGATTTCATGGCTATTAAAGAACACTTCGATAACAAAGCACTTCAAGATTGGGATGATAAAAAAGCAGTTAAACGCGATGAAGCAACTCTTGAGAAACTTCGCAAAGAACTTGCTGATGTTATCACATATCACCAAGTGGTACAATACCTCTTCTTTAGCCAATGGGCAGAACTAAAAGCTTATGCTAACAAAAATGGTATTCAAATCATCGGTGACATGCCAATCTACATTTCAGCTGATAGTGTTGAAGTTTGGACGCAACCACATCTCTTCAAACTAGACGCTGAATGTAAACCGCGTTACATTGCAGGAGTTCCACCTGATAACTTCTCAGCAACTGGTCAACTTTGGGGTAACCCAATCTATGCTTGGGATAAACACAAAGCTGAAAATTATGCTTGGTGGGTATTCCGTATTCAAGAATCATTTAAACTTTATGATTACTTGCGTATTGACCACTTCAAAGGGTTCTCTGACTTCTGGGAAATTCCTGGAGGTGATGAAACTGCTGAAAATGGTGAATGGGTTCCTGGACCTGGTTATGACCTTTTCAAAGTGGTTAAAGAAGAATTGGGTGATCTTAAAATCATTGCCGAAGACCTTGGTAACATTGATGATAAGACACGTAAACTTCTTGCAGACTGTGGTTACCCTGGAATGAAGATCGTTCAATTTGGATTCTACGATACTACTGGAAACAGCATTGACATTCCACACGTATACACACAACATTCAGTTGCCTACACAGGTACACATGATAACGAAGTAATCAACGGTTGGTACGACAACTTGACGCAAGAGCAACGTGATTATACTGATGCATACATCAACCGTCGTCAAGGTGAACCAATCACACGTGCTCTTCTTCGCACCCTTTTTGCTACTGTAAGCAACACAGCTATTGCGACTATGCAGGATATCCTTGATAAACCTGAAAATAGCCGTACAAACTTCCCTAACACTGTTGGTGAAAACTGGAAATGGCGTATGCTCCCAGGTGAAATCACTGTCGACAAGAAAGAATTTTTGACAGACATTACAGAAAGATATAATCGAGGTAATAACTAAAATGGCTACATTTACACAATATGTTGAAGCAAAAAACAAAAATCTTAAGGACCTTTCAAACGAAGAAATCTACTATCTTTTGTTGGAATTCGTAAAAGAAGCAGCTGCTCCAAAACCTAAAAACGATAGCAAACGTAAAGTTTACTATATCTCAGCTGAATTCTTGATCGGTAAACTTTTGTCTAACAACTTGATCAACTTGGGCATCTACAAGGATGTTAAAGCTGAATTGGATGCTGCTGGTAAATCAATCAGCGAAATTGAAGACGTTGAACCAGAACCATCTCTTGGTAACGGTGGTTTGGGTCGTTTGGCTTCATGTTTCATCGACTCTATGGCAACACTTGGCATCAACGGTGAAGGTGTTGGTCTTAACTACCACTGTGGTCTTTTCAAACAAGTCTTCAAAGACAACAAACAAGATGCAGAACCAAACTACTGGATTGAAGATCAATCATGGTTGGTACCAACTGATATCTCTTATGATGTTCCATTCAAAAACTTCACATTGAAATCACGTTTGGATCGTTTGGATATCTTGGGTTATAAGAAAGAAACTAAGAACTACCTTAACCTCTTTGACATCAATGGTGTGGACTACGATTTGATTGATAAAGGAATCACTTTTGATCAAGACGAAATCCAAAAGAACTTGACACTTTTCCTTTACCCTGATGACTCAACTCGTAAAGGTGAGCTCTTGCGTATCTACCAACAATACTTCATGGTATCAAACGCTGCTCAACTTTTGATCGACGAAGCTATCGAACGTGGATCTAACCTTCACGACCTTCCAGATTACGCTTACGTACAAATCAACGATACTCACCCATCAATGGTAATTCCAGAATTGATCCGTCTTTTGACAGAAAAACATGGATTTGAATTTGATGAAGCAGTAGCAATCGTAAGCAAAATGGTTGGTTACACAAACCACACTATCTTGGCTGAAGCCCTTGAAAAATGGCCTCTTGACTACCTTGAAGAAGTTGTTCCACACCTTGTTGTTATCATCAAGAAATTGGATGCTATCATTCGTGAAAAATTCGAAGATCCACGTGTTCAAATCATTGACAAAGACAAACGTGTTCACATGGCACACATGGATATCCACTTCTCTACAAGCGTTAACGGTGTAGCAGCACTTCACACAGAAATCCTTAAATCTTCTGAGTTGAAACCATTCTACGACCTTTACCCAGAACGCTTCAACAACAAAACAAACGGTATTACATTCCGTCGTTGGTTGGAGTTCTCAAACCAAGAACTTGCTGATTACATCAAAGAATTGATTGGTGATGGTTACCTTACCGACGCAACTCAATTGGAAAAATTGGCTGCCTTTGCAGATGATCCAGCAGTTCACAAACGTTTGGCTGAAATCAAATATGATAACAAGTTGTCACTTAAACGTTATCTTAAAGCCAACAAAGGTATCGATCTTGATGAAAACTCAATCATTGATACTCAAATCAAACGTTTCCACGAATACAAACGTCAACAAATGAACGCTTTGTATGTCATCCACAAATACTTGGAAATCAAAAAAGGAAACCTTCCAAAACGTAAAATCACTATCATCTTTGGTGGTAAAGCAGCTCCTGCTTACGTTATTGCGCAAGACATCATCCACTTGATCTTGTCACTTTCTGAACTCATCAACAATGATCCAGAAGTAAGCAAATACCTCAACGTTCACTTGGTTGAAAACTATAACGTTACAGTCGCTGAACACCTTATTCCAGCAACTGATATCTCAGAACAAATCTCATTGGCTTCTAAAGAAGCTTCAGGTACAGGTAACATGAAATTCATGCTTAACGGTGCCCTCACTCTTGGTACAATGGACGGTGCCAACGTTGAGATTGCTGAATTGGTAGGACCAGAAAACATCTTCACGTTCGGTAAAGACTCTGATACAATCATCGACCTTTACGAAAAAGAAGGTTATGTATCACGTGATTACTACAAAAAAGATGCTAACATCAAAGCAGCTGTTGACTTTATCGTAAGCGAAGATCTTGTTAAACTTGGTGATAAAGAACGCTTGGAACGTCTCCACAAAGAACTTATCTCTAAAGACTGGTTCATGACATTGATTGACTTGGCTGAATACATCGACAAGAAAGAAGAAGTATACGCAGCTTACGAAGATCAAGATGCATGGAACAAAAAAGTTGTTTACAACATCGCTGAAGCAGGATTCTTCTCATCTGACCGTACAATCGAACAGTATGACAAAGACATCTGGCACACAAAATAAAAATCTAGTTGCATAGAAGGAAACAAGATCAGAAATGGTCTTGTTTTTTTGCATGAAAAAAACACAGCTAATTTAGATAGTTAGCTGTGTTTACATAAATTTAATTCTGTCAGTTATGATAATGATTCAATATATCATTAATATATGCTTCTTTATTTGATGCATCATAAGTTTTAGATGTTGAGTATTTTAGATAATGGATTTGATCTTTTGCAGTTCTGGATTCTTCTTGTAGGTATGAATCTGTTATGGTAATTTTAAAATTCTCGCTCTTACCTGTTAAATCAAGGCTTAGTGGAAAATTTGTAAATTCATCTGAGTAAAAGGCCATCTTGTAAAAGTTGTATTTGTCACCCCTAAAGCTATTTAAGTGAGGGAATTGTATATGGTAGATGCCATTCCAATAATTTCCATACTCTCTAATTTCGTAGTCATCGAAAAATTCCTGGATTCTTTCTTTGTTAGCAAAATCTTTATCAAAAGTAACAAAGGGAGTTTGCCAATCCCATAATGGAATTTTGCCTTCATTTCCATAGATAAAATAACTTTGCATTTTTCCTGATTTAGGATTTTTCAACTGAAAGTGGTATTTACTGACGCCTTCTTTGACAGCTCCAGTTTGATATAGGGTATCATCCCCAGGGACTATCAAAAAAAGAAAATCTCTTAGATATAATTCGAAGTCGGCATCCATTGTTTTATCATGTAATCCAGGGAAACGCTGAATTATTTGTCTGTAATTCTCTGCATTTGAAAACCATTCTTTATCAAAGCCTGGACCGACTTCAAATACTTTATGATCGAAATAGTTTTGATATTCTTCATAATGGTTTTCAGTAGAGGTCACCTGTCCAAATGGTAAAGTCATATTGGTATTATCTGTAAAAGTAATATGTAAGAAAAGTCTTCGGGGATCAATTCCTTTATCAATATAATGGCCGACCTTATAGGCAGACAAATCATCTGGAAAATCGTCTTTTCCGAAGTGTAGAACCTCAATCTCAATATCTTTGACAACTTTTCTTTGAGGTATTATCTTCTTGACACTGTAATGATAAGCCTTGTAATAGTAATTCTCCTTATCATAGAGGTAAGGCTTATAAGCTCTTTGGTAGGCATTATAGAGAAAAATTCCAAGGGTTACAAAAAGAAGCAGAGCTAAGGCTATTTTGAACTTTTTATTTATTTTATTAGTTAGCCTTGAGAAAAAGAGACTCAATTTACTAGGATTTTGTATCATGTCAAAACTCCCCATATATTTTATACTATTATATCATGAAAATCCTTATACCTAAGGCGTCTTCGTGTACTTTGTCACTGTTTTCCTTTATAATATAAGTATCACATTACAAGAGGAGACCTCATGAAATATATCGTAAATACATCAAACGATCCTGCCTATAATATTGCTTTGGAAGCCTATGCTTTTCGTGAATTGGTGAATGAAGATGAATTGTTCATTCTTTGGATTAACCGTCCAGCTATCATTGTTGGTAAACACCAAAATACCATTCAAGAGATTAACAAAGAATATACAGATGCTCATGGTATCAAGGTTGTTCGCCGTTTGTCTGGTGGTGGTGCTGTTTATCACGATTTGAATAACCTGAACTATACCATCATCTCTAATAAGGCAGATGAAGGTGCTTTTGACTTTAAGACTTTCTCTCAACCTGTAATCGCTACACTTGCTGATTTGGGAGTTAAGGCTGAATTTACTGGCCGTAATGACCTTGAAATCGATGGTAAAAAGTTCTGTGGAAATGCTCAAGCTTACTATAAAGGCCGTATGATGCACCATGGTTGCTTGCTTTTTGACGTTGATATGTCGGTTCTTGGTCAAGCCCTTAAAGTCAGCAAAGACAAAATCGAATCAAAAGGCGTTAAATCTGTACGTGCTCGTGTGACCAACATCGTCGACGAATTGCCAGAAAAAATCACTGTAAATGAATTCTCAGATAAAATCTTGGAAAAAATGAAAGAATTCTACCCAGAAATGACAGAATACGTCCTTTCTGAAAGCGAATTGGCTAAGATTCAAGATTCTTATGAGAAACAATTCAATACATGGGATTGGACTTATGGACAGTCACCAGAATACACAGTAGAACGTAATGTTCGTTACCCAGCTGGTAAGATCTCAACCTATGCCAACGTTGAAAATTCAATCATTAAATCTGTTAAGATTTACGGAGATTTCTTTGGTATCGGAGATGTATCAGATATTGAAGACTTGTTGGTTGGTGTACCTTACGAGTACGAAGATGTCTTGGCAAAACTTAAAACTATTGACACAACACATTATTTCTCACGTATGACAACCGAGGAGGTTGCAAAAGCTATCGTAGCTTAATCATTGTTTGAACAATCTGGAAAACTCCAGGTTGTTTTTTCTCGGAAAAATCTTTCAGAGTGAAATAACTAGATAGATATTTTCGCATTGGTTCTGGAAGTTAGTATCTGATTGACCTAGTGTGGTATTTTATATATTCAGATAGTAAACCTATAAAGCCTCTAAGAGAAAATATCCTATAACAACTTTCCGAAAAACTGTAATTTTCTTGAAAGAAAGATAAGGGTGTGGTATACTTCTATTAAGTAATTTTGGAGAAAAAACAAATGAAACGTGAACTCTTACTCGAAAAAATTGAAGAATACAAATCTCTTATGCCCTGGTTTGTTTTGGAGTATTATCAGTCTAAACTATCGGTTCCATATTCTTTTACGACCTTATACGAATACCTTAAGGAATATAAACGCTTTTTTGACTGGCTGATTGACTCAGGTATTTCAGATGCTGATGATATTGCCTCAATTGACATCAAAACTCTTGAAAATCTAACTAAAAAAGATATGGAGTCGTTTGTCCTATATCTACGTGAGCGTCCATCTTTAAATACTTATTCCAAGAAACAGGGTGTCTCTCAAACGACCATTAATCGTACACTTTCAGCTCTATCTAGTCTCTATAAATATTTAACCGAGGAGGTCGAGGGACCTGATGGTGAGCCATATTTCTATCGTAACGTTATGAAAAAAGTTTCTACTAAGAAAAAGAAAGAAACTCTAGCTGCACGTGCTGAGAATATCAAACAGAAACTCTTTCTAGGTGATGAGACCATGGAATTCCTTGATTATGTCGAAAATGAATACGAAGTTAAGCTCTCAAATCGCGCTAAATCATCGTTTTATAAGAATAAAGAACGTGATCTAGCTATCATTGCCTTGCTGCTGGCTTCTGGTGTTCGACTCTCTGAAGCTGTTAATCTAGACCTTAAAGATATCAATCTTAAATTGATGGTCATTGATGTCACTCGAAAAGGAGGCAAACGGGACTCAGTTAATGTAGCAAGTTTTGCAAAACCTTATCTTGAGAATTATCTTAGTATACGTGATAAACGCTATAAGGCTGAAAAGAAAGATGTTGCCCTATTTTTAACAGAATATCGAGGTGTTCCAAACCGTATTGATGCTTCAAGTATCGAAAAAATGGTCGCCAAATATTCTCAGGATTTCAAGATACGTGTGACTCCCCATAAACTACGACATACTCTGGCAACACGTCTTTATGATGCTACCAAGTCTCAAGTTCTAGTTAGCCACCAACTTGGCCATGCTTCCACTCAGGTCACTGATCTTTATACTCATATCGTCAATGATGAGCAAAAAAATGCTCTAGATAATTTATAATTACCCTAGTCTAACCATTCCTATTCGGAGTGGTTATTTTATAGTTTACATAAATTTAATTATGCTAAAATCATTTTATGGCCATCCATAAACATAACTAAATTTATGTAAAATATTACACACAAAAAACAAACTCTCCTTCATGGAAAGCTTGTTTTACTTATTAATAATCTTTAAGGGCTGATTCAACCGCAGCTTTTTCTTTTTCAATCAAGTTTACTCGTGCGGCAATTGTCTTAATTCCCATCAAGATATTACGTTCTAAGGCTTTATCACTTGTTTGTGGCTCGAAGAAAGCAATATATTGATCAAGACGTTCTTGCGTTTTAAAGATTCCTGCTGGGATATTAACAAAGCTATCGAAGCTCATATCGCCACCTAGGGCTGCCTTAATCCAATCCCAGTTATCTTTCGCCCAGTTCCAAACGGTTTCTTGTGCAAATGATTTGTTGAGGAAATTCATATACCATAGGTACAAGTCTTGAGGTTTAACAACATGTTTGTCTTTAAGCTGACCTAGCACGTAGTCGAGACCTTCTTGGTTTTTAAGGTATGAAACTGCTTGAGTCAATTGACGACGGAAATTACTATCATTTGTTGTTACATATGCATTGACATAGTCTTCAACAAGAGTTAGACTGTCTTCTTGTTTCATTTGGTTAATGAGAACGAGACCACGGACACTTGCAGGGATGCTTTCAATGTTCTCTTTATGAGCTTGGAAAACACTTGCGGCCGCAAGGACTGCTGGTTGATAGTCTGCTTGAATCAAGTAGCTAAGAGCTGTTTGACGAACCATTTCGTCTTCATCTGATTCTCCATCTTTGGCATCAAAACCAAGACGCTCAAAGTCGTTTTGGTTTTGACGACGAACTAAAGCCTTGTAATGCACTTCTGCTTCTGTATCCTCATCGATAAAGCGTTTCAAACCAGCGAGGATTTGAGACTTAGCTTGAGCAATCAAGAAGCTTTCTTCTTTTTCGACAAGATCAAGAAGAGCGACTAGTCTTGCATATGAGATACGGCCACTTTCAGCAAGAAGGCGGCGTTCTTGCAAAATCTGAAGTTTACTTACAGTATCAAGGTTAGCAAATTCCTCTAAGAGTTGGTCCAAGAGTTCACCTTGATAATCTGTGATGTAATGTGCTGTATTTGCTGTATTAAGGCGAAGAGCTCCTTTATTTTCAGCAGCAAGCTGGTTATAATTTGGAATCTCAATACGCTCTTCTGAGAGTGTGTCTGGGAGCCCCTTCCAGTTTGTGTTCAATGGAATCTCCCAAAGACGACCTTTATCTTCATGTTCACCAATGAAGAATTGTTTTTGACTAAGAATGAGAGTGTCGTCAACTACTTCTGCACTAACAACAGGGTAACCTGGTTGCTCCAACCAAGTATCCATGAAACTAGAGACATCTTTACCAGAAGCATCAGAAAGGGCATTCCAGAGATCTCGTCCAATAGTGTTGTTGTACTGATGTTTTTCGAAGTAAGCTTTAAGTCCTTTAGCAAAGGCTTCGTCACCTAACCAACGGCGAAGCATATGCATGAGACGGCTACCTTTAGCATAAACGATAGCACTATCAAAGAGGGTATTAATCTCATCTGGGTGATTGACTTCCATGTGGACAGACTGAACACCGTCTGTAGCATCACGTTGGAGGGCATGAGGCACACCAGTTGTTTGGAAATCTTCAAAGATATTCCAGCTAGGCTCAATGGCATCTACTGAAACATACTCCATCATATTGGCAAAGCTTTCGTTAAGCCAGAGATCATCCCACCATTTCATTGTAACAAGGTTACCGAACCATTGGTGAGCCAATTCGTGGGCAACTACAAGGGCTACTTGTTGACGGCTTGCAGCTGAGCTATTTTCATCTACAAGAAGGTAAACTTCACGATAGGTAACAAGTCCCCAGTTTTCCATGGCACCTGCTGAGAAGTCAGGAAGTGCGAGATGGTATGACAATGGGATAGGATACTTGACTTGGAAGTAGTCTTCGTAGAAATCAATGACACGAACGGCAATATCAAGGGCAAAGTCAACGCTGTTTTCAGCTTGTGCAACTGTAGCGAAGACACCAACTTCAGTACCGTTTTGTGTTTTCGCTGTCTTACCTTGAAGAGCTCCAAAACCAAAGGCAAGGAGGTATGTAGACATACGAGGGGTTGTCTCAAAAGTCCAAACCCCAGTCTCTTCACGCAAATGGCTATTGATTTCAGGCATATTTGACAAAGCGATATCGCCTTCTTCAGCATCAAATTTCAATGAGAAATCAAAAGTAGCTTTAGCTTCTGGTTCATCAACAGATGGGAAGGCTTCACGCGCAAAATGAGATTCAAACTGCGTTGAAATAATTTCTTTTTTCTCACCATTGTAGGTGTAATATGATGGGTAAATCCCTGTCATATTATCTGTAATACGACCAGAGAATTCAATGACAAGCGTCAAAACACCGGTCTCTGGAAGTTCAATATGGAAGGCTTCGTTAGCATCATCCATTTGGAAGTTTAACGATTCATTATCCAAGAGAACGGAACTAATGGTAAGGTCTTTTTGGTGAAGGGAGATATGGTTATCAAGGGCTTCACCTGTAATGGCAACATTCCCTGTAAAGGTCTTTTCAGAACGATTAATGTCCAAGAAAAGATTGTAATTTTCAGGGATGAAACTTTCGATAAAACGAGCAACAGATGCTGTCATACGTATATACTCCTAATCTAACTTTTCGTATCGAAACAGACTGACAAATGTTTCGATATTAGACTCTTTTACAAAAGAAAAGGGTCTGAATTATTCAATACAAACCCATTATAACATAGATTGGAAGCTTTGCCTACAGTTCAATGATTTTACCAGATTTGAGGTAGACAACCCACTCGCAGAGATTGCGGGCATAGTCACCGATACGTTCCAAATACATAAGTACTTGGAAATATTCTTTGGCAGCGAAGGCGGCATCAGGATTCTTACGAACACCTTCTACTGTCATGGCTTGAATATCACGGAAATAGTTATCAATGATTTCATCTGAAGCTGCGATTTCATAAGCGCGTCGTTCGTCACTGTTCAAGTAAACATCTAGAGCATCTTCGACCATGTGGCGGACTGCTTTCCCCATTTTCTTGATTTCAGCTTCAATTTCAGTTAGACGCTCTTCACCTTTAATGCGGATGGTTGCTTTAGCGATAGCAACGGCATGGTCACCCATACGCTCAACGTCGCTAGATGCTTTAAGTGCGGTGATAACTGTACGCAAATCACTTGATACAGGTTGCTGTAGAGCAATAATTTCAAGTGATTTTTTCTCAAGTTTGGTTTCGTAGTTATTGACGATTTCGTCATTTTCAATGACTTCCTTAGCCAAATCACGGTCATGGCTGATAAAGGCACGTACAGCTTTCTTAAGCTGAGCTGCAACCTCTGTACCCATAGCGTAAAATTGGTTGTGGAGTTTTTCTAATTCTTCTTCGAAGGGAGTTCGTAACATCATAATTTTTTTAGTAATCTGTCCTTTCTTAACCGAATTTACCGGTAATATAATCTTCAGTTTCTTTATGTTGTGGATTTAGGAACATGTCTTTCGTTGATGAATACTCGATGAGCTCTCCATCAAGGAAAAAGGCTGTTCGTTGTGAGATACGACTTGCCTGTTGCATAGAACGAGTGACTAGCAACAAGGTGTATTGTTCTTTAAGGTTATAGAGGGTTTCCTCAATCTTACCAGCGGATATAGGGTCGAGAGCCGACGTTGGTTCGTCAAGAAGGATGACTTTTGGAGATGTGGCTAGCACTCGTGCAATACAGACACGTTGTTGTTGCCCTCCTGAAAGTCCGAGTGCTGAGTCATGGAGACGGTCTTTAACCTCTTCCCAGATTGAAGCACCCTTTAGTGATTCTTCTACTGCTTGATCAAGAACAGCCTTATCTTTGATACCATTGATACGAAGTCCATAAACCACGTTTTCATAGATTGACATTGGAAAAGGATTGGGTTGTTGGAAGACCATTCCGATTTCTTTACGGAGTTCAACGGTATCTGTTCGAGGACTGTAGACATTGTGACCGTTGTATGAAACAGCACCAGTAAGTGTCCATTCGGGATTTAAATCTCCCATTCGGTTGATAGAACGGAGCAGGGTTGATTTCCCGGATCCTGAAGGACCGATAAGGGCCGTGATTTCATTTGGATAGAAATCCATTGTCACATTATTGAGGGCTTTTTTCTTATTGAAATACACCGATAAATCATTGATTGAAATGATTGGTTCAGTCATAAGTGCTCCTTTCTATCCAAAGCGTCCTGATACATAGTCATTGGTCGACTGTAGGGCAGCATCTTGGAAGATTTTCTTGGTTTTATCATATTCGATAAGATCACCAAGGTAGAAGAATGCCGTATAATCACTAGCACGCGCTGCTTGTTGCATATTGTGCGTCACGATGATAATAGAGTAATCTTCCTTAAGTTCAAACATGGTCTCTTCGAGCTGCATAGTAGCTACAGGGTCCAATGAAGCTGCAGGCTCGTCCATGAGGAGAATCTGCGGTTTCACGGCAATAGCTCTTGCAATACAAAGACGTTGCTGCTGACCACCTGAGAGGGTAAAGGCAGATTTATGAAGGTCATCTTTAACTTGATCCCAAAGTCCAGCTTGCTTAAGTGATGTTTCAACAATCTCGTCCAAGGTTTGCTTATCTCTTACACCTTTACGTTCGTGAGCAAAGGTGATATTTCTGTAAATAGACTTGGCGAATGGATTTGGACGTTGGAAAACCATTCCAATATGTTTACGCATTTCATAAACATTGATATTACTTGCGTTAACATCGACTCCTTGATAAAGGATTTGTCCAGTAACCTTAGCAATATCAATCGTATCATTCATACGGTTTAGACTACGAAGAAAAGTTGATTTACCGCATCCTGAAGGCCCAATAAGAGCTGTGATTTTATTTTTCTCGAATTGCATGTCAATGCCTTTGATGGCTTCTTTTTGACCATAGTAGACATGCAAGTCTTTTGTTTCAAGAGCGAGCTCCTTCTCTGGGAAGGTGATAATATGACGCTCGTCCCAATTATATTTTGTCATAATAACTCCTTTAAGCGGATGTTAATTTCTTATGGAGGTAAGCTCCTAAACGACGTGCACCAAAGTTGAAGATCAGAATGAAAATCAAGAGTACTGCTGCTGAGCCAGCAGATACTGCAGTGGCGTCAGGTGTCGTACCTTCTGAGTTGACCTTCCAGATGTGAACAGCAAGTGTCTCTGCTTGGCGGAAAATCGAAATTGGACTAGAGATGCTAAGCGGATTCCAGTCGCTCCAGTTAAGTGCTGGTGCAGATTGACCTGCTGTATAGATAAGCGCTGCTGCTTCTCCGAAAATACGACCAGAAGCAAGAACGATACCAGTAACAATACCAGGTAAGGCTTCTGGAACAACAACGTGACAGATAGTTTCCCATCGAGACAAACCTAGAGCTAGGCCAGCTTCACGTTGGGTATGGTGAACTGTGCGTAGACTATCTTCAACGGTACGAGTCATTTGTGGCAAGTTAAAGACAGTTAAGGCCAGGGCACCTGATAGGATTGAAAATCCATACTGAAATTGAACAACGAAAATTAAATAACCGAAGAGTCCGACCACCACTGAAGGTAGTGAAGATAGGATTTCAATACAGGTACGGACAAAGTTGGTAAGTCGTCCTTTTTTAGCATATTCTGATAAGAAGATGCCAGCTCCCATTGAAAGAGGCACAGAAATAATCAAAGTAATAACCAATAGGAAGAATGAGTTGTAGAGTTGAACCCCAATTCCTCCACCAGCTTTGTAGGATGATGATCGACTAGTCAAGAAAGACCAGCTGATATGTGGTATCCCGCGAACCAAGATATAGAGAATCAAGGCTGCCAGGATTGTTACAATAATGCCAGCAATCACATAGAGCGTGCTGATGGCAATTTTATCAATTTTTTTAGCGTTCATAATTTCTCTTTCTCTCACGGGTAATGAATTTCACCAACATATTGAAACCAAGACTCATCAATAAGAGCACCAAGGCGAGAGACCAAAGGACATTGTTTGAAACAGTACCCATGACTGTATTCCCGATTCCCATAGTCAAGACAGATGTCAATGTTGCTGCTGGTGTCGTTAAAGAAGTTGGAATCACGGCGGAATTTCCGACAACCATTTGGATGGCCAGAGCTTCACCAAAGGCACGGGCCATACCAAAGATAACGGCCGTGAAGATACCTGGTTTAGCCGCATTAAGTGTCACACGCCAAATCGTTTGCCAGCGTGTAGCTCCCATGGCCAGACTAGCTTCACGATAGTGACGAGGCACTGCACGAAGTGTATCTGTTGTCATAAAGGTTACGGTTGGTAGAATCATGACGAACAAGACAAAGGTACCTGAAAGAATACCAAAACCTGTTCCACCAAAAATTAAGCGAACAAATGGAACCACGACTTGGAGACCAATAAATCCATAAACAACGGATGGAATTCCGACCAAAAGTTCAATAGCAGGTTGTAGGAATTTAGCCCCTTTAGGAGAAATCTCAGTCATAAAGATGGCTGCTCCAATGGCAAATGGGGTTGCAACCAAGGCTGAAAGCAAAGTCACTACGAATGATCCCAAAATCATTGGTAGAGCCCCGAATTTGCCTTCAGATGGTGACCAATCACCACTAAAGAGAAACTCGACCAAGCTAACTTTATTGACAAAGAAAGTCGCCAGCCCTTTTTGAGCAACGAAAAGTAAAATCATCGCCACGATGAAAACAATCAAGGCCAGGCAAAGGAAAGTGATTGTTTTACCAAACTTCTCGAGGCGTGAATTTTTAGAGGGTGATGTTAATTGTTTCACCAATTCTTCATTTTTCATGCTTACTCCTCACTCTTCTTTGAGACTTTACCATCAGCATCCTTGGTAACTTTCATGCTATGGATGGAAATGTAACCCATTTTTGCGACTACGTTTTCTTGGACTTCGTCACTCATCATATAATCTAAGAATTGTTTGGTATAGCTATCCGGTTTTCCCTTGGTATACATATGTTCGTAGGACCAAATCGGCCAATCGTTAGTTGCAACATTTTCAGCTTTGGGTTCAAATCCATTTAACTTTAATGTTTTAACAGAATCATCAAGGTAAGCAAATGATAGGTATGAAATAGCACCTGGTGTCTGAGCAACAATTGACTTAACCATACCGTTAGAATCTTGCTCTTGGGTACGGATTGGTGATTTACCATCCATAATCACTGCATCGAAAGTTGCGCGTGATCCTGAGCTAGCTGCACGGTTAATAATAGTAATCTCTAGGTCTTTACCACCAAGCTGTTTCCAGTTTGTGATTTCACCAGTGAAAATCTTACGCAGTTGTTCTGTTGTCAAGTTATCTACAGAGACTTCTTTGTTTGTAATAACTGCAATCCCAGCAACGGCAACTTGAAAGTCAACAAGCTTACTAGCATCAATTCCCGATTTTTCCTCGGCAAAAAGGTCACTATTACCAATTTGAACGGCACCGGATTGTACTTGAGAAAGTCCAGTACCAGAACCGCCCCCCTGAACGTTAACGATATTGTCAGCGTTCTTTTCAGCGAAGCCATCTGCTGCCGCCTCCACTAAGGGTTGAAGGGCCGTAGAACCAACTGCTGTAATGGACTGGCCACGGTCAATCCAAGAGGCACAGCCAGTTAAAACCAGCATGGCCATTGCCAGTGACAGAATCACTGCAAGGACTTTTGTTTTTTTCATTTTTGTCCTCCGACATTTTGTAACATAAGTAAGAAAGTGTCTCATAGATATGCTGTTAAAAGACACCTATCTAATTATAACAAGTATAGGATAATTAAGTCATATTAAAGTTTGGTTACAGGTTCTTAAATGTGAAATCTTAATCCTTTAGGATAGTAGTTTTTAACCGTATTTCCAACAACTTTAGCAAACCCAAAACCATTGCCGTCCACTAAAAGCTGATACCAACCGTTAGGATGTGTTTGATCTAGAGTAACCACATTACCAGAAACGTATTGGGCAAACTGGTCTTTACTTAGCTCTATACTTGAAACAACTTCATCAGATGTTAAAGCAATTCCAAGAGCAAAACTTGGTTCGAAACGTTTTTTCTTGAAGACACCAAGATGCAAACCGTTACGAGCGATTTTAACTTTAGAAAGGTCTGGGAGCCCTTTTGGAAGCAGGTAGAGATTGTCCCCAAAAACTTGCAGCAAACCATCCAGTCTAGTTTTAAGGTGTTTTTTTGCAAAATCTTCCCAAAGCTGCTTCTGCTCCTTGTTTAGGTTAGATTTTCCCTCTTTGATACGTGTTTGCTCAGGCACGCGCTTATCCTGGAATTTTGCCACAAACTGGCCTTCACCTTTGAAATGGTGTGGATACATTCGAGCTGTTTCTGGAAAATCAATTCCATCACTCATGCCATTCAATTTAGGGATTGCCACCAATTCAAGATCAGGATTATTTTCTAAAATCCAAGCAACAACACCTTCATTTTCCTCAGGAGACCATGTGCAGGTTGAGTAGATCAATTGTCCACCAGGAGCGAGCATTTTCAAACCGTCTGATAAGATGTCCTTCTGTAATTGTGCCAGTTCACTAGGATACTCCTTATGCCAATATTGGATTGCATCAGGATCCTTACGAAACATTCCTTCTCCAGAACATGGTCCATCAAAGACAATCGTATCAAAATAATTTTTGAAAACTTTGGCTAGTTTATCAGCTGACGTGTTTGTCACAATAACATTTCTCGCTCCAAAACGCTCAATGTTTTCAACCAGAATTTTGCTACGCTTTGGATTGATTTCATTGCTGACCAGCAGTCCTGTATTATCTAGGTAACTAAGAAGATGAGTAGACTTTCCGCCTGGAGCAGCTGCCAAGTCTAAGACACGACTTCCCTTGGATGGAGCTGCCACTTGAGCAACCATTTGAGCAGCTGGTTCCTGAGAATAAACCAAACCAGTTGCATGGTCGGCAGATTTTCCGGAAATTTTACCGTAATGGCCCCAAGGTGTTTCAGGGATAGCATCAGGAAAGTCCTTCTGTTGCTTTTTCAAAGGGTTGGTGCGGTAGGCGGATACGGCTTCTTGATCAAAAGATGCAAAGAAGTCCTTCGCTTCATCTCCAAGGAGGTTATTATATTTTTCTATAAAGTCTGATGGAAATTGCATAGTTTCCTTTCTATCAAAAAACTGGACTAACCAAGAGAACTTGCTGTTCTGATTTGTCCAGTATGGTTTTATGTTTCAAATTAATTTTCTGAGCCCATAATATGCTTGATCTCTTCAAGTCTGTCTTTAGGGACAAGCATCACAGCTTGACGACTAGAATAATCCAGTGGTTCTCCGGCAATGGTCTCAAGGTGATAACCCAATTTTTCTCCCATAATACTTGCTGCAGCATAGTCCCATGGGTAAATAACTGAAAAGTAAGCTAAAATTTGACCAGATAGGACTTTTGACATGCTTAAACCAGCACCACCGTAGACACGAACACCCAGAGTCTTATCAATAAGGTCTTTTAAGCCATGAAAATTTTTAGCATACATAGCTCCATTGCTAGCGACTAGACAACGGTCTAAAGGTCGGTTTTTATATACTGGAAGCAACTTGTCATTACAATACACATCAAACTGGCCACCACCATAGAAAAGTTGATCAGCCATGACGTTATAAATGAGGCCAAATTTTCCTTGCCCCTCTTCATAGTAGGCAATCATAACACAAAAATTATCTTGTTGGACAATAAAATTGACTGTACCATCAATAGGATCCAAGACCCAGACATTTCCATCTTTGATATTATGAACCAAGCCATTTTCTTCAGCGAAAATATTGTCTGAAGGGAAGGCAGATTTAATGCGTGCCACGAGTAAATCTTGTGTTTGTTTGTCAATATTAGTGACTAAATCATCAAAAGCCGTCTTTTCCTCGACCGTGATAGTTTTACTTAAACTTTCTTTGATAAAAGTACCGGCTTCTTTGATGATTTCTTTGGCGAAAATCAGTTTATTTTCCAAGTGATACAAATCCTTTATCTTTTGCTTTAGCAGCTTTGACAGCATGATAGGTTGAAAAACCGCTAGCTTCTTCAAAGGCCTTGTCTAGTTGTTTTTCAGGCGCTTTGCCTGGAACAACGGTTTTAAATGCCGTATAGGCTTGCAAGAGTTGGTCACGGTCAACCTTGCTCTCGTATGCTTTTTCTACCTGACTCAAAAAATGAAGCACTGTGGTAATTTCCTCAGTGCTCCATGATGAATCGAGTGGGTAGGAATAATTTCCTTTAGTCATTGTTACCCTCAATTTCAGCTCGAATGGTCGCTTGGCGCAATTCGAGCTTTCTATAATCACGAGGCAAAAAGGCACGAATTTCATCTTCGTTGAAACCAATTTGCATGCGTTTGGTGTCCATAATGATAGGTCGACGAAGAAGATTTGGGTATTCAGAAATCAATTGAATGAGTTCCTTGATGGTCAAATCATCCACATCGATATTCAGCTTCTGAAAGACTTTTGAACGAGTTGAAATGATATCTTCAGTACCATTTTCCGTGTAAGACAAAATCTTCATTAACTCATCGTGAGTTAATGGGCTCGTGATAATATTGTGTTCGTCAAAAGCAACTTCATGATTGGTCAACCAGGCTCGTGCTTTCCTACAGCTGGTGCAGCTAGGCGATAAAAATAAAGTTACCACGCAAACACCCCTTTCACTTTAACATTCCTAATCATTATACATTATTTGATTAGTTTTGGCTACGCTTTCTTAAAATTTTTCCGCGATTTTTTTATCAGCCTCCAGTTGAGCACATAGTTCATCGATATTATTGAACTTAATCATATCACGGATATAATCCAGCCAAAAAACTTCAATTGTCTTTCCATAAATATCGCCTTCAAAATCAAAGATATTGGCTTCAAGACGGAGTTCTGTCCCCCCAAAGGTAACGTTTTTTCCTAGGCTAGTCATGGAACGATAACGTTTGCCATCAATTACAACATCGGCGACGTAGACACCATCAGCTGGTAGAAAAATCCTATCAATAGGTGCTAAATTTGCTGTTGGAAAACCAATGGTACGTCCACGGGCATCACCATGCACCACGATGCCACGTGTAGAGAATTCATGGCCAAGGAGTTTATTGGCTTCTTTAACCTTGCCTTCTCGTATTAATTGACGCACACGTGTTGACGAAATCTTTTCACCATCGCTTTGTTGCTCCTCAATGACATGAACCTTACCAGAAAAATTACGGGCTAGATAGTCCGCATCTGTTCGATGATGTCCAAATTTGTAATCAAAGCCCACAACAACTTCTTGGGCTTTTAGACGTTTAATATAACGAGCAATGAAATCGTCTGAACTTGTTCGAGCAAAATCACTATTGAAATCTGTTAAATAAAGCTGATCAGTGCCATAGGCTTCAAAAAGATCACAACGTCTCTGAGGTGCTGTGATATGAAGGAGGAGATCATCCGTATACCTTTGAAAAGTCAATTGAGGACTCTCATTAAAGGTAAGGACAGCTACTTCAAGCTGTTTTTCATCAGCAATCTGGCGCGCCTTATCAAAAAGGACCTTATGACCACGGTGAAGAGCATCGAAATACCCTAAGACAAGGACCGTTTCCTTGTCCTGATGGATATCTTTATAATCGTTAATAGAAGTTATTTTCATTGACTTAATACTTTTCTAGGTTTATAAACTTGATTTCGCTTTTCCATGATGGCTAGAACCTTGTCTCCTAAAAAGGCCGCAACTAAGGGTTCTTGGCTATCGATAGTAATAAAGCGACCAAATGAAATTTCTTTAGCATCATCCTCAGTGACTTGAACAGCTGGTAGGTCCTGAACACCAAATTCGATGGGAAGGAGGAAGGAAGTATCCCCCGCTTCTACCATTTCTGAAATTTGTGAGAGTGTTAGTGCCTTATCTAAGTTTAGACCAGCTGAGGCTGTTCGACGAAGAGCAGACATATGACTCGCGTATCCGAGTTTAGCACCCAAATCGACAGATAAAGTACGGACATAAGTCCCCTTGCTACAAGCAACACGGAAGGTGAATTTTGCGGTGTTGTTTTCCAATTCAATAGGAGAGGTACGGACAAATTCGGTAATTGTCACTTGACGTTGTGGACGCTCTACTTCTTCTCCAGCGCGGGCGTACTCATAAAGTTTCTTTCCGTTGACCTTAACCGCTGAATACATAGGAGGAATTTGTGTGATTTCTCCTACAAAACTAGCCATTGCCATATCGACGGTTTCTTCATCTAACTCTGTAACTGGAGTTGTTTGAACGACATCTCCACTAGCATCCTCGGTAGTTGTTGAAAATCCAATGGTAATTTCTCCCTCGTAGACCTTTCCTGCTTCAGTCATGTACTCAATAACACGAGTCGCTTTTCCAACCGCTATAGGTAGAACACCAGTAACATCTGGATCAAGAGTTCCGCCGTGCCCAATTTTTTTCTCATGTAATATTTTGCGTAGTTTAAAAACAGCATCATGACTGGTCATTCCAGCCTCTTTTTTTAGATTAATAATTCCTGAAATCATACTTTTAATTATATCAAAAGCAATCCTAAAGAGCTAGGTAGAAACATAAAGAGGCAGAGAGCAAAGTCTCAAACCTCTTAAGTATTATAGTCATAAGCAATCGCAGGTCTGCTAGCTTATTAATCGATATCTCTATTAAGGTCGCTTTCCAATTCAAAGAAAGGCTGAATATCCTGCACATATTCTAGGACACCCTGAAAGTCTCCCTTGTCATCTCTAACAGCTGCATAGGTAACATAAACGAATTTCCCTAAACGTTCAGATTTGAACCACATTGGAACTTGGTCACGCTCCCCACTCTTCAGTAATTCAAAGATTTTCTTGACCTTATCAAGCACTTTTGGCGGATGACAAAGTTCAACGTTTCGTCCAATTTGGCTAGGTGTTCGTTTAAATACCATTTCATTGGCAGGAACATTATCATTATAGTACTGGAAAATATCGTCTTTATTGACGAATGTGATTTCCAAAGGAAGATGGTTGAGAATGAGATTGGCCTGCTCCACAGAAAGATAACCATTCCCAAAAGGCTGAGTCGTTTCTCTATCTACGACAGTTTCAGTTTTTGGTTTTGGAGTGAAGCTGATGGTGAACTGCCCTTCGGGAGTGTCAATAATTCGGGTATTGTCCAGATGTTCGTCACTACTTAGTTCAGATTGTTCTTGCGATGTATCAGCATTTACCTCCTCAAAACGCTCACGCTTAGGTTTCCAGACAGCTGTAGGTTTTATAATTGCATAGCCATAGGCATCACTTTCTTCGGCAATCGAAAGCCAATCATCCTGCGTGAAGGTTTCAAGCAGAATCATAAGTAGGATAGCCTCTTCCTTGAAAATCATGGCTTCAAATTCTTCTGAGAAAGCTTCAAAGGACTTTGAAAATTCCTCTAAATCTCCTTTTGGGAGTTCTTGGAGTTTAGCCTCTGCATCTCGAAAGAGTTTTCGGATGTCATCGTCTACACCCCACATAACCTTTGGAGGAGAATCATGACCATAACGCTCCATTATTGGAAAGAAGAGCTTTTCTTTACGTGTGTAATGGTTATGAAATTGTCCCAATAAAGACATCTGATGTCTAAGCCCATTGAGTAGGTCAGATTTGAAATCTTCATTTTCAGGCTTACTAATGTTTTCGATGATACGTCGAATACGTAGGATAGCTGAACGTAGGGCTAAATTCTCTTGTTTAAACACATAGACAGGGTGGCCCTCTTGATCAGCGTCCGCCACTTCCACATCTGCAATAGCTCCTTTAAAGAGGTTAGCGTGGACATTACAAAGGCTCATAACATCTTCAAAGGTAACCCCATCTTCAGATGCCATAAGTTCATGCTCCATCATAGAGATTTCAAGGGCAGATACTCCCTTGAAGTGTTGATTGAAGCGCTCTTGAACACTCTCAGGACTGGCTCCCTGGTGTAAATCAAGGAGAATTTCTTTGAGTATTTGAATACGATTGTTTTCCATATTAGTCTCCGATGACATCATAACCATTGAATAGTAAGGTTTGCTTGATTTTATCTAGGGGAATATTAGCTAACTTGGAGCCAGCTTTTAGACTGGTTACCTTACCGACAGTATTTAGCATAGCTGGGTTAGACAAGGGCTTAAAACCAAGGTCAATCAGTAAATCCTTAACCTCTGGATGTTCTTTTATGATTGTTGCGACTGGTTGTGATAAATCTATGGTGTTGGTAGTCATAATGACCTCCTAATAACATATTTGCTACTACCATTATACACGAGAATAATGAAAAAAAACCAACAAATCCTAGTTTGCTGGCTTTTGGTTAATTTCCAAATAGAGCTTCTGTAACATTATGCTGGATATTTTTCCACTCTTGCTCTGCACGGACCATCTTACGATGGAAATCGGCACGACCACGTAAATAGGCGGCAATTTGGTAATCTTGTTTAACAATCGGTATTTCAGGAATTTTGATGTCCAAGAGGTCAGCTGTCGACAAATTTAGGACAGCCTTTCCCTTATCAGCATAGTCTAAATAGGCACGACCAATCTCTGTCTCAAGGAAAAACTTGATGTAGAAACCACGGAGTTTTTCCTTAGGTCGTAATACTGTGATATTTGATGAGGCGACAACTTCTCGCTTACCCTGATCTTCGAAAACAGCAACTTTTTGTACAGTTCCCTTAGAAGCAATAAGGACATCACCATCTTCTAAGAGAAATCGTAATAATTTCCGGCGTTCTTCAGAAAACGTCTTTAGGTCATCGTAGGCAATGCCGTTGGGTGTCATATCCGATAGATTAATGACAGAAAATTCGCCAGGTTCTGCCTTAGCAGGGACAGCTTTTCCTTTAAATTGATCGACAACATCGCCTAAACGAACAAGTTTGTCTGTATTAGCTTCGTAATCGATAATCAGTTGAGGTCTTTCTTTTTCAGACATTGAATCTCCTTTTTTATATTTTACTATCCATATTGAGTATTGCTATACAATAATAGCAAGAAGCTAATCCTTTTGCAAGTAAAAACTGTAAGAAAGGCAAAATAAAAAAGAGACCTGAGCCTCATTTTATAAGCTTTTAACCGCTGCTACTGCTGCTTCATAGTTTGGATCAGTATTGATATTGTCCAAATATTCGACATAAGTAATCTTATTGTCAGCATCTGCCACTATAACTGCACGCGCTAACAAGTGCCATTCTTCAATGAGGACACCATAATCTTTACCGAAACTATTATCATAGTAGTCAGAAAGCATGATGGCATTTTCAAGTCCTTCAGCACCACACCAACGAGCTTGTGCAAATGGTAGGTCCACTGAAATAGTAACAACTACTGTATCGTCTAATTCTGACAATTCCTTATTAAAGGTACGTGTTTGAGTTGAACAGATACCAGTATCGATTGATGGAACGATAGAGATAACTTTTTTCTTTCCATCGAATTCTGAAAGTGATTTTTTCGTCAAATCAGTTGTGGTCAAGTTAAAGTCACGCAAGGTATCTCCAACTTGAAGTTGTTTGTCTTCTGCTACTGTAACTGGTTTTCCAATAAATGTTGGCATGTTAGTCCTCCAATACTTTTTTAACCATTGTACTGTAAATATAGCGATAAGCCTAAGCATTTGTTTAGAATTTTTCAAACAGTAGTCTAATTTTTTCAGCAATAACTGCATTAATTGCAGGAATAACCTCATCCGCAAAGTTTTTTAGGTAGGGATAATCACCAATTTGCACTCCATATATAGCATTTTTGAAAAGAGAAATATCATTTTGATCATTTCCAAAAGCTACAAAGTCTTTACCAAAGTGGTTTAAAACAGTACTAGCCTTGGTAACTCCCTTAGGATTAATGTAAAGACATCTTTCAATATCATGATAACTAAGATCTAAACAATCCAGTTTGTTTAGATTAAAGATAAGGTCTTCACGTATATCTTCATGCTCTACAAATGGAATAACAACTTTGATAGGCTCATTAAGTTCATGAACAGGCAAAATCCTTGCTTTGTTTAATGGATCAACATTTGAAAGAAAAGGGATTTGCTCAGGATTTTGAATAGCATAATTAAAGGTATCATCAATAAAATAAGGGAGATTATAAGTATCACAGTAGCTAACAATCGTTCTTAGAGCAGGAGAAGGTATTGTGTATTGTGATACTAAGTGTTCATCTTGAAAGACTTCACCACCGTTTAAGCCAACTACTGTCAGCTTTCTCAATTCTCCTTCTAAAATACTAAGACAGTCTCTGTAAGAGCGTGCTGTTGCAAAAATAATTTCATGACCGTATTTTGGTGCAGTTAAAAGAACCTTTTGTAGGTCTTTTGACATAGTCATACCATCAAAACATAGGGTTCCATCCAAATCAAAAACAAATTTCATAGGGATAGTATAACAAAAAACCAGCTAAAGAGCTGGCTAAATCATTTTGTATTGAAATACTTAGATTTTATCAAGAGCTAGTTTTAAATCTTCAATCAAATCATCTGCGTTTTCCAAACCAACTGAGATACGAATTTGATTTGGAGTGACGCCACAAGCTAGTAAATCAGCTTCTGCCAATTGTTGGTGAGTTGTTGTTGCAGGGTGCACCACCAAAGATTTTGCGTCAGCAACGTTAGCTAAATCTGAGAAGATTTCAAGACTATCAATTACGGTACGCGCTTCGTCTTGTCCACCTTTAACATGGAAAGTGAAAATAGAGCCTGGTCCTTTAGGGAAGTATTTTTGTGACAAATCATAGTAAGGACTTGATGGTAATCCAGGATAGTTAACTTTTTCAACTTTTGGATGATTTTCCAAAAAGTCTACGATTTTTTTAGTATTTTCGACGTGGCGTTCGACACGAAGTGAAAGTGTTTCAAGTCCTTGCAAGAGCAAGAAAGCATTGAAAGGTGCCAAGGCAGCCCCTGTGTCACGCAAAAGTTGTGTACGAAGGGCAGTTACAAATGCTGCTGGACCAACATCACGCGTATAGCTGATATTGTGGTAAGATGGGTCCTCGTCAACCAATTGTGGGAATTTGCCTGAAGCTTCCCAGTCAAATTTACCAGAATCGACGATAAGACCTCCAATAGTTGTTCCATGTCCACCGATAAACTTAGTTGCAGAATGAACCACGATATCTACACCATGGGAGATAACATTGATGAGATATGGAGTTCCAAAAGTATTGTCAGCAACCAATGGAATCTTATGACTGTGAGCAATCTCAGCAATTTTTTCAAAATCAGGAATATTGATAAGCGGATTTCCCAAAGACTCAATCAAGACAAGCTTGGTATTATCTTTGATAGCAGCTTCAATTTCTTCAGGATTGTCAACATCTACAAAAGTTGTTGTGATACCATAGCGTGGAAGAGTTTCTTTTAAGAGATTGAATGTCCCACCATAGAGGGTTGTCGCGGCAACAACGTGATCACCAGCATGTGCCAAACCAAGGATAGCATAGGTGATAGCAGCCATACCTGATGCCGTAGCCAAGGCACCAACACCCCCTTCGAGGGCTGCAATACGTTCTTCAAGTACTGCTACTGTTGGATTGGTAATACGTGTGTAAATATTACCAGGCTTTCTAAGGGCAAAGAGATCTTCACCTTCTTGAGCGTCGTCAAAAACATATGAAGTGGTTTGGTAAATTGGAACAGCACGTGATTTTGTTTCCTTGTCAGGTGTTTGTCCAGCGTGTAATTGTAAGGTTTCAAATGAAAATTCTCGTGACATATGGGTGTCCTCCAAAACAAAAGTTGCCTTCATTCTACACCCAGAAAAGCTAGCTGTCTAATAGAAATTTTTTATCAATGTGATAGGGAGGGCTTATAAAAAGGACCTTTCGGTCCCTTTCTATTTCTTCACAATAGGTGCTACGCTTGCCAAGACTTTTTTAAGTCCAACTTCTGGGAATTTTATCTTAAGTTCCTGTGTCTTGCCACTTCCAGTTACTTCTAGGACGGTACCATCTCCCCATTTCTTGTGGTGAGCGATATCTCCGATTTCCCAATCAGTAGCTGAGTTGCCTGAGTCTGAAGCCTTACCAAAAGGTAGTCCCCCAGTGGCTTTTGAAAATGGCTGAGCACCAGTATGTCTTTGCGGCTGTGCATTTGCTTTTCTGGTCTGAAGCGCTTGTTGTAAACTCATGCCCTGACCAAATTGTATCGGCTCTTCCTTTGTAAAACGAACACCAAATGATGAATTGGCTGGACGTGCTAGACCTTGATATTGTAATAAATCATCTGAAATTTCACGTAAGAAACGGCTAGGACGATTATAGCTAGTCTTACCAAAAAGCGTACGCGTATTAGCGTTGGTAAGGAAGAGAATCTCTTCCGCCCGAGTGATACCTACGTAAGCCAAACGACGCTCTTCTTCGAGTTCATCTGGCTCTTCTGAGGCACGTGACAAAGGGAAAACTCCCTCTTCCATACCAATTAGGAAGACAACTGGGAATTCAAGTCCTTTGGCAGCATGGAGAGTCATCAAGGTTACCTCTGCTGCTTCCATATCACCATCGTCCGTATCAGCAATTAAAGCTAAATCGTTTAAGAAACGGCCTAAACGGTCAATACCTGTCTCGTCTTCCGTACCATCGGTGTTGGTTTCGTCAAAATTCTTAGTAACAGACATGAATTCTTCGATATTTTCAATGCGCGCTTGACTTTCAAGTGTTTGTTGCATCGAAAGAGCATCCAGATAACCAGACTTATCCAAAACAGCCTCTACAGCTTCAGTGATACTTAGTCCATCTAGCTGATCACGTAGGTTCAGAATCATGTTAGCAAAATCGTAAACGCCCTGAGCTGCTTTCCCCTTAATTGGAGACAACATAATATTAGCTGAAGCATCTAGGAGACTCATGTTTTGCTCATAGGCAAAGTTACGAATCTTTTCCAGTGTCCCAGGCCCAACTCCACGTTTAGGTTCATTAACGACACGTTCAAAGCTAATATTATCAGCAGGGTTGGCAATCAAGTTCAAGTAAGAAATGGCATCACGAATTTCTTTACGGCTATAGAACTTGGTTCCTCCAACCATGGTATAAGGAATATTAGACTTGAGTAAAGCTTCTTCAATGGTACGGGACTGAGCATTGGTACGGTAAAGTACAGCGAAATCCTTGAAGTTCTTACCTTCTTCACGAATAATGTTATCAATAGTTGAAGCAACAAAAACAGCTTCATCACGCTCGTCATTAGCACGGTAATAAACAATTTGTTCACCGTCATCATTTTGAGTCCAAAGTTTCTTAGGACGGCGGTTACGGTTGTTCTTGATAACTTCGTTGGCTGCTTGGAGAATTTTCTTGGTTGAACGGTAGTTTTCCTCCAGGAGGACAACCTTAGCTTCAGGATAGTCCTTCTCAAAATCAAGGATGTTCTGCATGTCAGCACCACGCCACCCGTAGATTGATTGGTCAGCATCACCCACGACACAGATATTCTTGAAGCGAGATGCTAAGAGTTTTACCAACTGATACTGAGCATGGTTGGTATCTTGATATTCATCCACGTGAATATACTGATAACGCTGCTGATAATAAGCGAGCACATCGGGATTTTTGTCAAAGAGTCGCAGAGTCATCATAATCAAATCGTCGAAATCCATGGCTTCACTACGACGAAGTTCTTCCTGATAGGCTTTGTAACATTTAGCAACGATTTGGGTGTACATGTCACCAGCTTGATGCTCATAAGCCACCTCATCCAAGAGGTCATTTTTTGCGTTGGAAATCGTCCCTAAGATGGCACGTTCATTCCACTTCTTAGGATCAAGATTAAGATTCTTGAGAATACGTTTCATCAAAGTACGTTGTTCACCAGGATCCACGATAGTAAAGTTCCGATTGTAGCCAATATGGTCCGCTTCACGACGAAGAATTCGCACGCACATACTATGGAAGGTCGCAATCAAGGTTTCTGAAGTTGCTGGATTTAAAGCCATAGCACGCTCACGCATCTCTCGAGCCGCCTTATTGGTAAAGGTAATGGCTAGGATATTCCAGGGATTGATCAATTTTTCGTCGATAAGGTAGGCAATGCGGTGGGTAAGTACACGTGTCTTACCTGATCCTGCACCTGCCATAATCAACAAAGGACCTTCAGTCGTTTGGACGGCTTCGGCCTGCTTTTCATTCATACCAGTTAATAATGGGTTCATCATATTCTCCATTCTCAAAAATAAGCTCTACTATTTTATCATTTTTTGGATGAAAATGCAGACTCTATTCATAATGAGTGTGAAATAACTTTAGCAAATAATCGTTTGTTTTTATTGGGAGGTTGTTTGCTTAAAATGATTGTTATTCCAAGCTTTTCTAGGTTTTGGTGAAAGGGATTCTTAAGTATAATATTCGGTTTTTTATAGTTTTGATGAAAATTAGTGTTGACACTGTTCGGTTTTTTCGATAAGATAGAACCACAATAAAATAAAAACCGAGTGATGTCATCAGGAAGACTGGTGATTGACGGACTTCTGGAGAGATCTTGAAGCAGCCTTAGCTGTAAACAAGACACCGAAGGGGCAAGGGGTAACAACCGAAACTCTCAGGTAAAAGGACAGAAAGCATCGCAAGTTTTTTACTTGTAGTAATAGCTTTGTATTCTCAGAGGTCTGGTTAAGCCAAACCTCTTTTTTGACGTCTCGGTTAAAGGAGATTGGTACATTCATGTTAGACTTTTTTACTTCCATTGATGATTTTGTCTGGGGTCCACCCCTTTTGGTCCTTCTTGTAGGAACTGGGATTTACCTTACGCTTCGTCTTGGTCTTTTGCAGGTTCTTCGTCTTCCTAAAGCTTTTAAACTTATCTTTGCTGAAGATAAAGGGGAAGGTGATATTTCTAGTTTTGCAGCCCTTGCGACAGCTCTTGCTGCAACTGTTGGTACAGGTAACATTGTTGGGGTAGCTACAGCCATCAAAACTGGTGGACCTGGTGCCCTTTTCTGGATGTGGATTGCAGCTTTCTTTGGTATGGCAACCAAATATTCCGAAGGTCTTTTGGCTATTAAATTCCGTACACTTGACGACCAAGGTAATGTTTCTGGTGGTCCAATGTATTACATCACACATGGTTTCTCTGGAAAATGGCAAATAATTGCTAAACCTTTGGCCTACTTCTTTGCCTTTGCAGGTGTCCTAGTTGCATGGTTGGGAATTGGTACTTTCTCCCAAGTTAACTCAATCACCGCCTCACTTCAAAACAGCTTTGACTGGTCACCAAAAATCGTAAGTATCCTACTTGCTCTTATAACTGCTGCCATCATTTTTGGTGGTATCCAATCTATCTCTAAAGTTTCTGAAAAGGTCGTACCATTTATGGCTGGACTTTATATCCTAGCAGCTCTTGTGGTTATCTTTACAAACTTTAATCAACTTTTACCAGTTCTTGAAATGGTCTTCCAATCTGCCTTTACTGGGAAAGCAGCCGTAGGTGGTTTTGCTGGTGCAACAGTCATGGTCGCTATGCGACTTGGTATTGCGCGTGGTGTCTTCTCAAATGAGTCAGGTCTTGGATCAGCTCCTATCGCTGCCGCTGCCGCTAAGACCGAAGAACCTGTTGAACAAGGTTTGATTTCGATGACAGGTACTTTCATTGATACGATTATCATCTGTACGCTTACAGGTCTTGCTATCCTTGTAACTGGTCAATGGTCAGGTAGCCTGGAAGGTGCCCCAATGACACAGGCAGCCTTCTCATCTGTTTTCGGAACTTTTGGTGAGATTGCCTTAACACTTTCTTTGGTTCTCTTTGCCTTTACAACAATCTTGGGTTGGTCTTACTACGGTGAACGTTGTTTCGAATTCATTTTCAAATCAACTAAATTCCTTCCAATCTACCGCCTCATTTTTGTGGTTATGGTTGCTCTTGGTGGTTACCTCACACTTGATGTTGTTTGGAAAATTGCAGATATCGTAAACGGTTTGATGGCATTGCCTAACTTGATTGCCCTCCTAGTCCTTTCACCAATCATCATTAAAGAAACCAAATCATACTTTGAACGCCACAAATAAAGAAAAGAGCTCAGGCTCTTTTTTCTTGGCTTTATCAGCATCAATCCTTGCGACTACCGCTCTTTTGCGTTACAATGAAATTAAATCATTTTAAAACTTATACAGAAAAAATCCAAAGGAATAACTATGTCAATTACCAAAGAATTTGATACGATTACTGCCATTTCAACGCCCTTAGGTGAAGGTGCTATCGGTATCGTTCGCTTATCTGGAACCGATGCTATTGCTATTGCTAATAAGGTTTTCAAAGGAAAAAATCTAGAATCAGTTACTTCACATACTATCAATTACGGCCATATTGTCGAAAATGAGGAAACCATTGATGAAGTCATGGTAAGTGTTATGCGTGCGCCAAAGACCTTTACGCGTGAGGATGTCGTGGAGATCAACACTCACGGTGGGGTTGCTGTGACTAATGAAATCCTCCAACTCCTTATTCGTTCTGGAGCTCGTATGGCTGAGCCTGGAGAATTTACCAAACGTGCCTTTTTGAATGGTCGTGTGGACTTGACTCAGGCTGAAGCTGTTATGGATTTGATTCGTGCTAAGACTGATAAGGCTATGGCCGTTGCCGTCTCTCAACTTGATGGGTCGCTCAAGGATCTCATTAACAACACTCGTCAAGAAATCCTTAACACCTTGGCTCAAGTCGAAGTGAATATTGATTACCCAGAATATGATGATGTTGAAGAAGTTACCACAGCTCTTGTCCGTGAAAAAACGCAGGAGTTCCAAGCACTTTTAGAAAATCTTCTTGCCACTGCTAAACGAGGAAAAATCCTACGAGAAGGCCTTTCAACGGCAATCATTGGTCGTCCAAATGTCGGAAAATCTAGTCTTCTTAACAATCTCCTACGCGAGGAGAAAGCTATCGTTACGGATATTGAAGGTACTACCCGTGATTTCATTGAAGAATACGTTAATATCAAGGGTGTTCCACTTAAGTTAATCGATACTGCTGGTATTCGAGACACAGATGATGTGGTTGAAAAGATTGGTGTTGAGCGTTCTAAGAAAGCTCTCGAAGAGGCTGACCTGGTTCTCCTTGTGCTTAATAGCTCCGAACCATTAACAGAGCAAGACCGTACATTACTAGAAATTAGTCAAAATAGCAATCGCATCATTCTTCTAAATAAGACAGACCTACCACAAGCAATCCAAATGGAAGAGCTTCCCGAAGATGTCATTCCAATTTCAGTCCTCAAGAATGAAAATATTGACAAAATCGAAGATTGCATCAATCAGCTCTTCTTTGATAATGCTGGCCTAGTGGAGAAAGATGCTACTTATCTCTCAAATGCCCGTCACATTTCACTCATTGAAAAAGCTCTCGAAAGTCTTGAAGCAGTCAATCAAGGTCTTGAATTAGGCATGCCTGTTGACCTCTTACAGGTTGATATGACACGCACCTGGGAAGTTTTAGGAGAAATTACTGGTGACGCCGCCCCAGATGAACTCATTACACAACTCTTTAGTCAGTTCTGTCTAGGAAAATAAACTTAACTAAATTTATGTAAAAAGGATGCTTAGTCATCTTTTTATTTTACATACATAAATACAGAAATAAAATTATGTAAACAAAAAACTACCAATACTATAAGACGATTAACTCATGCTTTTTAAGAAAGAAAATGCTATCATGGTATTATCCTATGATTTTGAAAGGTTAATCATGAGTCAAGCAGCTACTGATACTGATTTTAAACATTTGATAGATTTTGATGATAATCTGCTTCCTTTTCGACTGGAGGAAACTATGGTCGAAAATGGACGCCCTGATATTCTATTTCATTGGCATCCTGAGCTTGAGATTCAGTACGTTTATGAGGGGACAGCTCGATATCATATTGATTATGACTATTTTGACAGTCAGGCTGGAGATATTTTTTTGATATGTCCTAATGAGCTTCATTCGATTCATCCCATAGATAATCAGTCTCATCATACTGACACCCTTCATTTTCATTTGGATATGTTGGGACAGTCTCTGGTGGATCTGCTAAGTCTCCGTTATCTTCAGCCCTTACAGAATTCCAATTTTAAGTTTAAACAATGTCTAAGACCGTCAGACGAGGGTTATACGGAAATTAAGGCACTTCTTTTTGAGATTTTTAAGATGATTCGTCGGAAAGATCGTCACTATGAACTTCTTCTCAAGTCAAAACTAGAGGAATTAATCTATCTCTTCTACTTCTATCGCTTGGTAGAGCGAAAGACTTCTGATGATCATTATCGTAAGAATGAAAAAATTCGGGAAATTATTGATTACATTAACCAGCATTATGCCGAAAATCTCACTATTGATAAGTTGTCAGAGCTTATGGGGTATAGTAAGACTCACTTTATGACGATTTTTAAGCAACAAACTGGTACCTCTTGTACCGAATTTATCATTCAAGCAAGACTTAATGCTGCTTGTGAAGAGCTCCGTAATAGTGTTAAACCAGTTTTGGAAATTGCTACTGATGTTGGTTTTAACAATTTATCAAATTTCAACCGTCAATTTAAACACTATTACGACCAAACACCAAGTCAGTATCGAAAAACACATAGCAACAACAAGAAAACAAAAAAGAGTTAGGCAAATGGTTAACTCTTTTTTTATCTGCAAACTTCTTAGTATTTCTCTTTACCTTTGTATTTTCCACTAAGTCCAAAGAGAGTTAGCAACATACCAAGTCCGAGGAGTCCAGCGTGTGAGGCCTTGTCACCTGTTGTAGGAAGAACTTCAGTTTGAGCAGAAGCTTCTGCCACTTTTTCTGTTTCTTTAAGTGCTTCGTTTCTTGTTGAAACGAAGAATACTTTACCATTAGGTGTCGTTACTACTTTAGATACAACTGGTTTAGTTGTTTTAAGGTCTTCTGCAACGCTAGATGGCGTAACAGGACTCAATGGATTAAGTGTAGGGTCTTCTGCATTTTCCTTTTTGTTCAAGGTAGCAAAATCAGCACTTGAAATAGAAATGGTACGTGAGTTTGGATTGATAACTGCATACTTAGAAAGGTCTGCATGTGTCAAGTAATCCGCAAAGACGCTATCCATTGAAGGACCTTCTTCACGAGGACCACCAAGCATTGTGAAGCCATCACCACCAGCAGCCAAGAAATCATTCGTTACAAGGTAGTAAGTTTCATTAGTGTTGAGTGGTTTATAGGTACCAGTTTCTGGATCAAAAATGTCAATTGACAAGATACGTTTTTCTGCTGGAAGTGTTGTATCATAATAAACACGAGCTCCTGATACTTGAAGGAAACCGCCAGATGGTTCAAGAAGAGGTTGACCATTTTCATCTAGAACAGTTTTACCACTTTCGTCAACTTGGAGAATAGAACCAAGAGATTTGACAAACATATCATGGATATTTTGACCTGTCACTTGAATTTGAGCAACTGAGTTACCAAATGGAAGAACGGCAATGATATCACCTTTAGTGATTGGTTTGTCTTTGGCAATTGTTTCACGAAGACCACCACCGTTTGTTACGGCAAGGTTAGACTTGTGTGTGAAGGCTGATTGTCCGTAATCTAAGAGAGAATCAGCGACAACATTACCAAGGTTAGTTTCGCGAACACGAACATCCATACGGTCACCGCTAAGTTTAACTGGACTATTGTCGATAACTACTTTCGAAGAATCTGCCTTGTACTTAGCTTGGATGTCATCAATCATAGTTTTAACTGTTGGGTTAACTTGATAATTCTTCTTAGCTTCGTCGTGTGAAATCACGCCATGTGACAAGATACGGTCAGAATTATAAACGACGCGGCCGACATTGTTAAGGTAGCTACCAGTTTGGTTGTAAGTGACATTATCGCCGTATGTCGCTGTGTGAAGAGTGTGTGAGTGACCATCAAGGACAAGGACACGTTTTCCTTTCAAAGGGGCATAGTTTGAAAGAGCTTCTGCCAATGTTGATCCACGCCATTCAACTGGAGTTGTTGTATCTATACCCAAGTGACTAAGGACAATATAAGTCTTGTATTCCTTACCTTCAGCACGAGCATTTGATTCCACTTGGTCAACAACAGCTTTAACCTCAGTAATAGGATCGGTGAAAGAGACACCAGTGATATTACGTGGGTGTGTCTTAGTAGCTGTCTCAGGTGTAGTAACACCAATAACAACTACTTCATCTCCATCAACACCAGGTGTTTTGTCAACGATTGTAGATGGTTGGAAAAGACGTACGCCATCCACATATACGTTAGATGTGATGATTGGGAAATTGATTTGTTTGCTCAAACGACGCAATTGATCAAGACCAAAGTCGAACTCATGGTTACCCACTGTCATGGCATCAAAACCAACAGCATTCATGACGTTTGCCATGTCTTCACCCTTAGAGCTGTTTGAAATCGGAAGACCTTGGAATGAGTCCCCAGAGTCAAAGACAAGGGTTGTTCCTTTTGAACGAGAATCATTGACGATACCAGACAAAAGGGCATCACCAATAACTCCGTTACGATCATCTTCAACCATACGACCATGAACATCGTTGGTGTGAAGAACAGTTACAGTGTCGTTGCTGGCACTTGTGCTAGCATTTGTCACGACTTCTGTTGTAGGAGTTGCGGCTACAGTTGCTGTTTCACTGGCTGTGGCAACTGGTGTCTCACTTGTTTCAGCTGTTGAAGCAGTAACAACTGATGTTGAACTAACCACTGGAGCTGCAGACTCGCTTGCTGCAGTAGATGTCGCATTGGTAGTTGCCTCTGTTGCTACTACTTCAGTGCTTGGTGCTGTTACAGCTACATGAGTTTCTACCTCGTCAGCTTGAACAGCATTAGCCAAGATGGTAGTTGAGACAAGTAGTGTTGATAGTGTCGTTGCAACGACTGTTTTCTTCTTCATTCCAAAAGACCTTTCTGATTTTTAAATCGCTTTTATTATACCACATTTATAAGATTAGAATTAAATAAATTTCAATATTTTATTAGATATTCAAATAATTTTTTTAAAAATCAATAGCTAGCTAAACGTTTTTCAAGATAACCTTCAAGCAGTTCTAAAGTAAAGCTCAAAGTCCAGTAAATGAGGGCGATTAGGATATACATAGACATGTAGTCATACTCACGCCCACCGATAATCTTAGCATTTTGGAAAATGTCAGGCACTGTAATCATAGCAGCCAATGAGGAACTCTTAACCATATCAATAATAACATTACCAAGAGGAGCTACTGCTATACGCATAGCCTGAGGTAAGATAATCCGACGGATAATAGACTTCTGAGGAAGACCAAGAGAGCGAGCTGCTTCCCACTGCCCCTTATCTACGGCAACTATGGATGAACGGAAAATCTCTGCCATATAAGCGGCACTAACACAGGAGAAGCCAATAAAGGCACAAAGAAGAGCAGGTAGCTGAACTCCAACATAAGGCAAACCAAAGTAAAGAATGAAGAGCACGACCAACATAGGAACCCCACGCATGATGGAAATATAAATGCGGGCTGGATACTTTAACCAAGGCTTTTGAGACATTCGCATAAAGGCAAGGATGATAGCAAAAACATTCCCAACCATAAAGCTTAAAAGCGAGATTCCTAAGGTATAAGGTAGACCTGATAGGACATAAGGAATGCTTTTTAGAATCAGTGAAAAATCAATAATCATAAGTCTAACTTTCTAAACATTTCTTTAGCAAATAAGCGATCCAATTGGATCGCTTATATTATTCAACATCAGAGATATCAATCTCAGTATAGTCAACTTTTGTTTTCTTTGTAACGTCTTGACCAGCAAAGAATTTCTCTGAAATCTTGGTAAGGGTACCATCTTTCTTCATGTCTTTGATGGCTTTGTTGACCTTTTCTTGAAGGGTTTTATTCTTCAATGAGAAGGTAAAGCTTGTTGAGTAAGGGTTACTGTAGATACCGTCGTTGATCTTAACTGGGTACTTGTCTTTGATAGCGGCTACTGCCATCTTTTGCAAATAGTAATCGTTGACGATAACGTCTGTACGCCCATTTACCAAGTCTTGCATGTAAACGTCATTGGTAACATTATCATATACGACGAGTTCAGCACCCATTTTTTTGGCAATCTTCATGTACTTTGTACTTGCAGCACCGGCGGCCTTTTTGCCTTTGAGGTCCTTCCATGAAGAAATTCCTGAGTTATCTGATTCACGAACTACCATTGAAGTAAATGAATACTTGTATGGTTCAGAACGCAAGAATTTTTTAACATTCTTGTTGTCGTCTTCGAGTGAGTAGTTAGCGATATCGACTTGCCCACTATTTACAGCAGTAAGCATGCCATCTACACCCATCTCAGTGAATTCAATTTTCAACTTAAGACGTTTTCCAACTTCTTTGAGAATCTCAACGTCATAACCAGTCAAATTATTCTTATCATCGTGATAGGTTTGTGGGTAAAGTGTTCCAGCAGTCGCAACCTTGATGCTACCACGTTTCTCAATCTTTTCCCAGTTCTTCTCACCTGTACTTTGTGACGAGCAGGCAACCAAAAAGACCGCAGCCAAGATTAGGCTGAAAACGGCGAAAAATCTCTTTTTCATCTATGTGTGTCTCCTTAAAACAAATAATAATGTTAAGTTAAAAACTTATAATTTTAGACTACACTATTTGAAAGGGTTTTACAAAAAATTGAACCGAGAATGAGTATACTTAACTAAAAACCGAACCTTCTTCCATTTGTTGGGCCAAGTGTAAGAGGAGGTCTTCTCTTCCCTTGGCGGCTGTCAGTTGAACACCAAGGGACAGCCCTTGCCCATCACGATAGACAGGTAAAGAAATCGATGGTTGTCCCGTCAGGTTAGCTTGTTGGGTGAAAGGTGTCCAATCTAAACTATCCGCAAACATATCCCAAATAAGTTCTTGTTGTTTTGGCCAATCAAACTCAGACATATGCTTGAGTTGGTTCTGTAGGCTTTCAGAAAGGGCAAACTGCCCATGCTTAGGTGCCACATCCGCAACTGTAGGAGTCAGAAGAATATCGTAAGACTCATGAAAATTCGCCATCAGATGGCTATAATGGTCCCACTGAGTTAGGACTTTAGAGTAAACTTTGGCAGGAATCTTTTGGCCAGATTGGAAAATAGCCCAAGTCATCAACTCCATATCTTCAAGCGTCATCTGACGTCCCAAACCAGCCTCTATACCATCAAACATGGCAGCCGTCTCAACACTATTCATAATGTAATAAGACTGCATAGCTTCAACACCATTTAATGGCTGGTTGCTGATTTCATGGACATGATGTCCTAGACTTTCTAATGCTCTAGCAGCCTTTTTTGTCGCCGCAATAGCAGATTCTGACACCTTACCGCTAATAGGAGATACAGTCAAAAAAGCAATCTTCAAAGGTCTGACTGGTTGGTCTAAAGAATCTTTGCTGAGCTTTGGCAAGATAAAGGGACTTTCCATCTGACACGTCTGCATATGATAAAGCAAGCGTTTTGTATCTCGAACAGACTTAGTCAAAGCAAACTGGACAGAGGCTCCCTGCCATCCACGAAACGAACCAGGACCGACAGGAATTCGTCCTCTGGTAGGCTTGAGACCGATTAGGCCGTTAAAGGAAGCTGGAATGCGAATAGAGCCCCCACCGTCACTAGCTGGGGCCAAAGGAGAAATGCCAGAGCTCACAAGAGCAGCCGCACCGCCACTTGAGCCACCAGCATTACGCCTCACATCATCAGGTAGATTGACAGGACCATGAATCTGAGCATCACTGATATTTTTGAAGCCAAACTCAGGAGTGCTAGAACGTCCTAAAATAATAAAGCCCAATTCCTCAAGTTTCTTAACATAATTATCCGTTTCCTTAGCCCGATAACTTGTAAATAGGCGAGAACCCGCTGTTGACGACTCACCAGCTTGCTCCTGACCTAAATCCTTTAGGAAAATTGGGACACCAGCAAAAGGTTTATCTGAAAAGTCTCTAGTTTCTGCTTCTTCTAAAGCTTTCTCGTAACGTTGACTGACGATAGCATTGATTTTAGTATTCGTCTTCTCCGCTTCACTTATAGTATCCTTTACTAGTTCTGGGGGACTGACCGTCTTATTTCGCACGGCCTCAGCCATTGCCGTTGCATCTGACCACTCATTTACTGACATCTTATTTTCTCCCTGTTTCTATTACTTCCTAAATTATACTAAAAAAAACGAAACGCCTGAAACGTTCCGCCTTCAATCATGATATTTAGTCTTGCCAAGTTTCTTGGTTTTCTTTAAATTTTTTCAAGAGTTGAAGTCCGTCTGCTGTGATGTAGCCTTGCACTTTAGCCACTTTGATCAACTCAGTGTAGTTTGAAAGAGTGACCAATTTCACGCCAGCATCAGCGAAGTTTTTCTCAGCTTTTGGCAATTCGTAAGTGAAGATAGCCACAACACCGATAACATCAGCCCCTTCACGCTCTGCAGCTGCTACAGCATCAAGCACTGATCCACCAGTTGAAATCAAGTCTTCAACAACAACCATTTTTTCACCTTTAACCACACGACCTTCGATTTGGTTACCAGCACCGTGATCTTTTGGTTTGCTACGGATATAGGCAAATGGAAGGTTCATCTTGTCAGCGATGATAGCACCGTGAGGAATACCAGCAGTTGCAGTACCAGCAATCACTTCTACTTCAGGAAATTCTTCCTTAATTTTTTCCACAAAACCATTTTCGATAAGTGTACGAGTTTCTGGGTAAGACAAAGTAATACGGTTGTCTGTGTAGATTGGTGATTTGATTCCTGATGCCCATGTAAATGGTTCTTCAGGTTTAAGGTAAACAGCCTTGATATCAAGCAAGTCAGATGCGATTTGTGATGCTAATGTCATAATTATTATCCTCCGTAAAGCGTTTTCTACTCTTTATTATAACCTAATTCAGTCTATTTTCCTATGAAATAAGGTCTTTTTGAAAATTTATTGACCGATCCATTGAGCCTTGATGTCGTGATAAGCTGCTACTGGATCATCAGCTTGTGTAATTGGACGACCAACAACAATGTAATCTGAACCAATTTGGCGAGCATCGGCAGGTGTCATGACACGTTTTTGGTCACCAACCGCTGCTCCTGCTGGACGAATACCAGGTGTCAAACAAACGAAATCTTCATTTGTTGCGTCTTTGATTTTTGCGACTTCGTGTGCTGAGCAAACAACACCGTCAAGGCCTGCTTCAGCAGTCTTTTTAGCATAATGAACCACTGATTCTTGAAGAGTCGTTTGGATATTTTGGAAATCATGCATCTGCTCTTCAGAGGTAGAGGTCAACTGAGTTACAGCAATCAAGATTGGACCATCACCCAAGCCTTCACGCGCAGCCTTCATCATTTCCACACCACCAGCCGCATGCACATTTGTCATATCAACACCAAGGTTAGACAAAACACGCATTGCAGATTTGACAGTATTTGGAATATCGTGAAGCTTAAGGTCAAGGAAAACACTATGGCCAAGATCTTTAACATAGCGAACAATCTCTGGACCAGCCGCATAGTAAAGTTCCATACCAATCTTCACATAGAGCTTTTCATCAGCAGGAAACTTAGCAAGGAATGCCTTCACATCCTCAAAAGTCGGGAAATCAAGGGCAATAACAGGACGATTTTCTCTCATTTCTTATATCCTTTCACACAAAAAACCTCCGCCAGTCAGCGAAGGTTGCACGAAAACAGGGCAGTCCCTACCCTTTAGTGATGCCGTAGCATCTCAGTACACCTTTCTCGCCTCTCTGGACTCGATTAAAGGTTCAGTTCAATTTGTTCTATTATAGCGCTTTTAAAAGGGAATGTCAAAGGGGGATAACACCCAAATATCTATTCAAGCATCTTTATAAGCTCTTCATTTTGTTTGTCATAATAGTTAAAATAGCTTGAATCAATACCCAAACAATCAACAAGAAGCAATCGCAGGTTTTCAGAAAGTTGTTTTAACTTCTTACGACTTAATAATCGCGTATCAATTTCGGACAAACCGTGAGCAACTTTATTTCGTTCACCATTCAAACCTAAAATGCCATTAATCGCTGTCTGAAGCTGAGAATCATATTCATAGAACTCAAGGATATTCAAGTAAGATAACAAATTAAGTGTAGATTGTACTGAAAAAATACGTTCTTCAGTGTCTTCAATACCCCTAGATTTTTTCATTTTCTTATCGATATCGTCTAAAATGGCTTCACAATCAGGAAATTCAGGATTAAGTTTTGGCAGATTGCCATCAAATACAATTAAGCCCTCATGATCTTTTTTGATGGTTTCTTCGATGACAAATTCAGCTAGTGATTTTGCCTTAATTAAGACATCAGCAATATGCTCACGTTCTTTTAAAACATCAATCATCAAATAGTAATTCAAAGCCTTCTTTTGGGAGTCATCGAGAGGAAACGATAGGATATCTGAAAGAATAGACTGATTTTTGAAAACTCGTGAAAAATCGTATAGTTTCTCACGAATATAAGCAATTCTCTTTTTAGAAAGTAATTTATTATATTCTTTTCGATTGATTATGGCTTCTGCTGCTTGATAATCAAAGGAAGCAATTAAACTTCTAAGATGACGTTTGACTAATGCTTGCGTGAACTTCTCAGATTTATCTTTAATACTTCGGTCAACAAAATCTAGACTATTATCTTGATTTTCCACAATAAGAGCATCTATCTCAGTGTCGGTCAGAGGCTTGTATTCTCTGTTTGCTCCTTTTTTAGGAGTAGCAACCTGAATAGCTTGAGTATTATAGTCATTGATACGGTTAAGGGCAAAGAAAGCTGAAATAATTTGTGGTGTACCTGATGATAAGTTTAAGATGATTTCGTCATCGTCATTAGTATACTTCTGAACAATCAGCCCCATAACTTCATACATTTTATCGAAAAGATGGACTTCGTCGTTATTCAAGGTTGTAGAGTCAATTTCAATGATAGGATTATAGCCTTCGATTGAGAGCAAAACCTTATTTATCAAATCTTGTTTGACTAACATTTCTTGACTATATACAAGGACAATCTTGTCAGGTCTATAATTTCTTGCGATATGAAGTAAAGCTGCATCGTGATTATTACTTATAGGATCGGTTGTTCCTACAGCAGAGGTTAAAATTTAAAATTTTGATCACCTCTTTAGTTCAACTTAGTCAATAATTTCTTATTCAAATCCTGATAAAACTTAAAATCACTCTGGCTAAAATGGTATTGTTCTCTCACTAGAGTTTTTAAGGTTTTCATAGCTATACCTAATTGTTTAACTGCATCTGAATCCAAAGGACTTAAGCTGTGGGCAACCTTATTTCTAGAAGAATTCATCTCAATAATTGGAGCAATTGTTCTTCTAAGTTCAAATTCTCTTTTGGTTTTCAAGAGATTACTATAATCATAGAGATTGAGGTAGTATCTCTGATAATCTTCGCTATAATTATCAATTAAACCGTGGTATCTTTTTTCAATATAGTCTTCCAAAATAAACTCAGTTAAGTTTTTAATTCGTATAAAACTCTCACTAACGTTCCCACGTGCTCTTTGCAGTTCAATGGTCAAATAGGCACTAAGAATTTTTTGTTCTTCTTCCTTCAATTTTTTATGACGTAACCCTTTTGGAACATCTTGCTTAGACAGACAGTTGACAACATCACGGATTTCTTCTCGAACACTTTTTAAGTTTGAAGCATCTGATAATTGGTCTAGAATGTCTAGTGCCGCCTTATAGTCAAACTTCTCAATAAAATCTCGAGCTGTTTTCTTCAAGAGAGCCTGATTAAATTTCTCAGCATTATCTTCAATCGTTCGGTCAATAAAATTGACTTTATTATCCTCATTGACTTCGATGAGTTCATCAATGTTCTCATCATTATCATGACCGATGTTCACGTTTGAAGCATGTTCGGGACTCGAAACTTGAACCGCTTTGACATTGATACCATTTAGACGGTTAATCACAAATAAAGCAGATTTGATTTGCGGTGTCGCACTAGAAAGATTCAAGATAAATTCATCTTCTTTAGTATAATATTCTTGCAAAATATCAGAGAATCGTTGAAACATCACATCAAAAATATGAACCTCATTATCACTAATAATGGAATCATGTATTGTGAGTTCAGGCTTGTAGTCAGGAGCAATAGAAAACAGGGCTTTTTCAATATTACCTTGTTTTTCTGCAGTATGTTCCGAAAAAATCAATATAACTTTTTCGGGACGATATTTTCTTGCAATATGAATTAAGGCGCCATCATGAAAATTTCTAAAAGGGTCTGTGTCTCCTACAGCTGATATAAGTACTCTCATTTATCCATCTCCTTAATCAAAAAATTAGCTTTCCCCATTTCATAAAAAGACTCGTGGTTCTTTATTAATGAATGATTACCAGAGGGAATCTTAACCGTTTTAAGAGGTGCTTTTGTGAGCTTAAGAACTCCTTTTTCAACCATTTTAGTTTTCATTCGACTGTATCGTCTTTGCAAAATACCATCAGCCTGTTCAAATAGGGTCTTTGTCCAAGCACCGCTCCCTGCACCTAAATAAATTGGGTATTGTAGATTGGCTTGAATCTTATCATCAGGAAATTCAGATAGGAAAAATGCTTTATAGTCTTTATAAAACGTTTGTGCTCTCTTACCTAATTCTTCAATCAATCTTCCAGCTTCATCAGTGGTTGTTGTAATCTCAAATTCAATTTTTGTTAATGGAGAAATTGATTCTCTGTACAAAGGAAGTGGTTTAGCTTTGTTGTTTTTCGCTGAATAATCCCATTTCTGCACCAAGATAAGACTCTTATTATCAAAAGGCTTACTATCACTTACACGGATTGCGTTAAACAAATCATCGTATTCTTTACCCTTTTTTGGTCCCCAAGGGATAAGGTTTTTATTCTCTTTTGGAAATCTTCCAAAGTCATTTACAGCATTTTCATTATTCCATTTAGGTGTAGTATTCATTAAAATAGTACGAATAGCACCTTTTAATGAGCTACCAGGAATATAGGGATTACCAAAAGCATCACGAATAAACTTATTAACTTCATTAATAGCTCCGGCCGAATTAGGGTTTCTGTCCGATTCTAAACCTGTTTCAGAGATACTATAGCCACCAAATGAACGCTCTGCAATTCGGTTATCATTTAAAAAAGAAATAAGACGATTATTACGTGAGTTTGGACGAGTTTGAATCAGAAATGCTTCAAACTTTTCAGCAAGCCTCTTCTCCACCATTTTATTATAGAATTTCCTCATGTCAGGAAAGTAAAACTTCTTATTTTCATAGATAAATTCTCTAGAGGTATACTTCTCTCCATTACCAATATGAATTGGACCAAGTGTCAGGAGGCTTAATCTAAATGTTCTATAGTCATTTTTCATTTTTATACCTCCAATTTAAAGAAGAGTGGTTTAGCATAATTTAAAACAGCATGCGGGAAATCAAGTGGTCTCACATCAACAATCTGACCTTCAAATGTTTTACTAAAAGTTGAACCAGAAGCAAATTTGTAAAGATCTTGCTTACGATAATTCTCATTGGTAGCATGACTAAATGCAAAACCACTTGATTTAGTTAATAAGTACTGACCATCTTCCATTGCTTCTTCAAGGTCAGTATCTACAGGAAGTGCTGTCGTAAGGGTCATCACTTTATCGGAATGATTCTTAGTCAGTCTATCTGACAATTCAAGTGGGATCTTTTGAATATCTAACTCAAAACGACCATAACCACTTGAACGCTTCCCGCCAAGACCTGAGTACTGAAGACTAGTCATTAACTCATTAAGCAAATCAGATTCGTTTGCGATGACGTAAAGCGACGTATCGTTTGAAAATCGGGTGGTTGCAACCTGATAAAGATTACCATCTGTATGTGGTTGATTTTTTGTCACAGTATCAATAACAGCATGTTCTTCATTTTCAAATAAATCGCCATTGAGATAATCATCAACATTTTTTAGAGCAAGAAATTGCAGTTTCTTAGACAATTTTGCTTGACGTCGAACCTCTTTCACATCAAGTGATTGATCAATTTGGTCATGTTTGGGATAACCAATAGGCTTCGGCAAAAAGGGACCAAATTGAAATGGAAAGGCATCTGAGAGCGTGAAATCGTCTTGGTTTGCTTCGACCAGAAATGCATTAAGTTTCCCCATTTTTAGGGCTTCTAACACTAGGGCTGAAAAGATACGGTCTGCTGAGAATGTTAATTTTGAGCTATCAAGAGTGCCCGAACCAAAATGAGCATTCTGAAAGGTCATGATATACATTTTATAGGTCATATTAGACCTCCGCAGTCAAAAGTTCATTCAATGTGTCAACATCATACTTTCCAAATACGGTAGTAGCTTTGAGGTTTTCAAAAGCAACCTTACCGTAACCTCGAGATCCAGACCCTCCAAGATAATCGAGTTCAAGAAGTTTTAACCCATCTCGAATCACTTTGAAATCTTCCTCAACCTGGTTTTCATTTTCGTCTGTAATCTCATAAATTAACTCGAAATCAAATGTACTGTTACGAATAGCACGTTCAATTTGTCTTGGATTGGCTTCAGCAGTGATTCGATCAATTGTATTTTCAAATTTTACTTCTGTATAACTCCTTACCCCAAGAGAGTCTAGCTCATCAGCGTTTGATAAGAAGGCATCACGAAAAATCAAGCGTCCCATTTTGAATCGTTGATCTTTACTATTTCCAAATAAACGGCTAAGGACATCACTATCGTCGCTTGGTTTCTCAGCTACCTTTTCATTATAAACTTTGGCAAGAAGCGTTCTCATTTTTCCTTTGAGACTTGAACCAGGTATGATTGGTAGGTTGGTAATCGGGTCTTTAATAACCGGTGAATCCATAGCACCAATTGCCGCAAAAGCTGTGCTTCCACCAATATGGAGGCCTGTCTCTAAACGAATTTGAGCTGAAAATTTAATCTTAGCGAATGTCATTAATCTTTACCTCCATAAAACTTGAAATAGGCTACTAGTGCTTCCATATATCTACAAAATCTTTGAAGCGTCTCTCTATCTTTGATTTCCTTAAGAGCATCAAGAATTTGAGCTTTTTCTACCAAATCTTTTACTGCAATCTCTCTACCTGCTTGGTAGACAAATTGTACTCTTAAATAAGCGATACGATCAAGGAGAGCATCATATTTTTTGACCTTACTCTCATCAAAAAGTGTACTAGTTAAGCTCAGCAAGTTTCTTAGTTTACTTGTTGTAAGAAAGAAGGCATCTGGATTCTTTCTGTTCCTAGTATTTCTTTCTAGTTTTAGAATTGCTTTTTCTGCAATATCAACGTAATTCTCATCAGTCAAGATTGTCATATCCTAATCCTTTCTAATCTCATAGATATAGAGAAGCAAGGCTAACTCTGCTTCTTTTCTATCCTTATCATCCTTATTTGTGTACCAAGAATAGAATAAATTCTTAAATGTTTTAAATTTATCCCTGTCTGTTTCACGCGTCAATTCTTCAAGTCGTGTTAAATAATAAGCTAAACGTGCCATATTCATACGATCATGATTTCGAAGCAATTCAATCAGTTTATATATGAAATTCTTACCTCGTTCATCTTGGTGATTAAAGAAATAGCGAATTTGCTCTAACTTATCGTCGTAAATATTAGTGATAAACTGGTCAAATTTAAAGGTATAGTCGGAACTAAAGAGAGAAATACTATCTTTCTCATTGCTTTTGGCTGCTTCTTCTAACTCCCCTGTTTGATGTGCCATCAAGCTAATAGGGGTCTTATCAGCAAACAAACCTATACCAGCTGAGAGTGTTAGCTTTCCATTTGTCCATTTAATGAAGTTCTGACGGAGTTCAACAGTAAATGCAATAATATCTTGCCAAGAACCAATGGCAAAAACATCGTCCCCGCCGGCATAGATGATAGTGAGCTTTTTATCACTAGCAAATTGGTTAATATAAACCTTGAAGAAAAGACTCATGCTTCGAGAAAAAGTGGCTGATCGTGATAAGGTACTATATTGCCCATTTCCCTGTTGAGAGAAGCCGGCCATAAAGGCTGCTCCCAAATCATCTACGTCAAGACGAACAACAGCTAAACGTTTGATACCTAAACCATTTTCATTTTTAGACAAGGCAGCATAATTGTATATTTCATCACACTGGTAATCTCCAACGAAAACATGAGTTGCCTTAACCGTACCAGCCTTGTAGTCATTTTTGACATAAACACGGGAAAACTCTTCATCGCTTAGCTCTTCAAATGCAAGGCCTTTAAGACATGCGTTCGGTCCAATAGGAAGCCCCTCATTTTCAGTAATAATGAAATGATGATGGGCAATCTCTTTAGAAAATTGATACAAGCCTTGACAAATGTCGCACACTTTCTGCTCATGATAAGAAACTAAATTCTCAACGGAATGACAAATCTCGCACTCTCTTTCAGAAGATTTACCGCCCCTGTTCAACAACATAAGGGTTTGATAATCATACCTTGAGATTTTTTTCTCAGAAATCATGCGACTAGCCTTTTGGTAGACCTGTCTATAGCTTTCAGGTGAGTTCAGTTCGCTCATGACATCCTTAGCTGCGAAACTTCCCCAACCAAAGGCAACATATAATCTAGTTTGGAAATTAGCCAATAAAAATTGATTGAATTCTTTTTCAAATTGAACAAGTGTTTCTACCGTTTTTTCAGTATTGGCAAGGATAAAGTAAGCATGTCCCCCACCGACATAGAGCAAGTTAGCCCGATTAAGGCCTTGTTTATCAAGTAAACTATCTGCTATATACTCGCTCATAAAGTCAAGATACAAAGATCTAGCCTTCAATTGTTTAGCAGCACCACTCGTAGCTATATTATAGATAAAGTCTTGGATACCTGATAAGTCAAAGCTAGCAAGGAGAAAAGCTTCTTCCTCATAAAAAGCTGATGCTTTAGTAAACAAGTCCTCCTTATAGTTATGACGACCTTTGTCTTCTAAGTAATCATAGATAGCTAACGCAAAAGCTGCCGTCAGACGGCTATGTTCAGCAAGTGAAATATCAGCGATTTCTTTAGTGTTGGTTGAAGAAGGTACAAAAGAGAGGGTCGCTTCAAATAAATTTAACAAAGAATCAATTTGTGCTTGGTTAAACTCAAATTCTGTCAATTCATTTTTGATACGAGTCGCAATCGCCGCATAATCACCTTTTGAGAAAGGTTCATAGGTTGCCGACGCAAAATTAGGTTCAGATTTCAAGTTTAGAACCGTAGGTTTAAAGTAGCGTTTATCCGTTTGAGCTCCAAAAACGTTAAAAATATCAGCCTGGTTTGTATAGGTATCCCAAATCCTAGCTGATGCTTCCTCATCGCTCTCCTCGTTTGACTGTCTTCTGTCGACACCAGAGGCGATGTTATCAGCGATATAAGTTATGTAAGCTAGATGGTCATTTCCAAGTTTGTCACTTTGGTAGTTAGCCATGTGATATCTAATTTGATCTGAAATGACCTGATTATCAGCAATCTCATCAAACCAATCCGCGCCGACCAAGGCGTGTTTTTTTCGTTCTCCTGTCGCCCTTTGAATGACCTTACCGATATCATGCAAAAGTGCTCCGTAAAATAAATCAATCTTTTCTTTCTTCAAGCTTTATCCCTCCCATACCGAGACTCGTTTTCATGCCAAGACCTGAATATTCACCGAATGTTAGAAGCATTCTGACATAAGCTTTTAGAGTTTGAGCACCTTGTACTTTAAAGGTTAGCCTTCCTCTAAAGGCTGGAATTCTTTGCCCATGCACCCTGAAATAACTCGTCTCCAAGCGATAATTCGTAATGCTGCTGTGTTCAGATAGGTAATCTAAGGTATCCTCTTCAATTTCAGGCTGATTTTCAACTAACCTTCCATACTTTTGCATTAAACTTTGAAAAATCAAACGCATAGACGGGAAGATGACGTAGGAACCTTGAGATTTGAAACCTGTCGGAGTTTCGAAAATGATTGAAAAGTAAGTTTGATTGTCCTCACTATTGAAAATCTCCAACAGTTTATCTGCTCCCAACTCTTGAATCTCAACTTTTTCGACACTGAGTTTAGGCAAGTCGTTTAAGGACACCTCTTTAATCTTTAATAAGGTCATAAACACTTTATCCTCGAGGTCATCTGTAAGTAAATGCACGACCCACTGTGTGTCTTCTCTTCCTTGGATTACCTTGGTTGCATAGGGATTGGTTTGCTGCTGATGCAGATAATCAACATAGTCACTATCCAACTGTTCCATCAAGAAGCCATGAAATTTAACAGCTAAATCTTGTGCAGGATGGTCGATCCTTTTAAAAGTAAATACTAATTTTTTCATTCGACTCCTTCATCTTTGTATGAAAAAAACCCAATAGCTGAAAGTACTTTTCACCTCATTGGGGCGCCCTTAATGTGCTTTTAGTCTAACACTTTCTGGAAGCGGTGTCAAGACTGTTTTCGAAATTTTCAAAAAAGTCCCCTCTCGAGGTAGATAGGGTTATATCAAATTGCAAAATATGGCATCGTCCTAGTTGCAGCAGTGTTTCCGTCCCCTCGCGAGGTGTATAGGTTTGTATCTAAAGATCCTAACAATCCACACGGTGATTCAAACATCGAGTTTCCGTCCCCTCTCGAGGTATATAGGTTTATATCCCAGTTGGCGGAGGTAAAAATGATGGATCTTTAAATGGGTTTCCGTCCCCTCTCGAGGTATATAGATTTATATCAAAAGGTATGTACATCGGTGTCACTGGTGAACTCGCTAAGTTTCTGTCCCCTCGCGAGGTGGATAGGTTTATATCGGTCATCAACAAAAGGATTGACGGAGATAAGTTTTAGTTTCCGTCCCCTCTAGGGGTAGGTAGGTTTATATCAAAAAAATAGTTTGCGAAGATAAGAGCATGCGTATGTTCCCGTCCCCTCGCGAAGTAGATAGGTTTATATCGAACTATGAAATATAAAGTAATCGTCTATTTCGAGTTTCCGTCCCCTCTCGAGGCAGATAGGTTTATATCTCGTTGCTTACCACGACGCTGAAAATGCACTTATGGGGTTTCCGTCCCCTCTCGAGGTAAATAGTTTTATATCCCAATGACTAAAAAACAGAAAGCCTTGTGGTTGCAAGTTACCGTCCCCTCCCGAGGTAGATAGGTTTATATCCGCTAGAAATAACATCCAAGGAGATTATAACATGAGTTACCGTCCCCTAGCGAGGTAAAAAGGTTTATATGAAATAACTGTGCAACTCTGCTTTATCTAGGTACAAAGTTACCGTCCTCTCGCGAGGTGAATAGGTTTATATCCTCATTCCGTGACATTGACCAATTCGTGCCAAAGTTACCGTCCCCTTGCGAGGTATATAGGTTTATATCTGAAACAAAAGAAACAGCTGAAGCTCGTCGCGCAAAGTTACCGTCCCCTCTAGAGGTATATAGATTTATATCCTAACAATAATATTAAAAAATTTGCGAAATTTGGTTTTCCGTCCCCTTTCGAGGAATATGGGGTTATATCAAATCATATAATGTTGCCCTAATTAATGTCTACCCTCCGTTTCCGTCCCCTCGCGAGGTGAATAGGTTTATATCTTATCGCTACTACTCTGTAGACCCTAATGCTAGCACTGTTTCCGTCCCCTCTCGAGGTGAATTGGGTTATATCCGCACGCGAGGCTAAAGAAAACGGTGCGTTCTTCTAGTTACCGTCCCCTCTCGAGGTAGGTAGGTTTGTATCAAATCTCTTTAAATCGCTAACAAAATCTTTTTAAAGTTCCCGTCTCCTCGCGAAGTATATAGGTTTATATCATGTCATTCCAAAACCTAATTTCACTTACTGGTCGGTTACCGTCCTCTCTCGAGGTATATAAGTTTATATCAAAACGCAACAAGACAAGAGGATGATGATTTGACAGAGTTTCCGTCCCCTCGCGAGGTGGATAGGTTTATATCACCCAGACGAAAACTGGGATAGGACGATTGAACATGAACGTTTCCGTCCCCTCTCAAGGTAGATAGGTTTATATCCAGGTTTAATCAGCGTAACAGGAATTAATCTAGACTTGTTACCGTCCCCTCTCGAGGTATATAGGTTTATATCAGTAGATGACTTCATCATCTCAGGGGACATCGCAGAGTTTCCGTCCCCTCTCGAGGTAAATAGGTTTATATCAAACATTCATGGAGGAAGAAATAAATGACAACGAGTTTTCGTCCTCTCTCGAGGTGGATAGGTTTATATCTGATTTAAATAAATTAAATAAAGATAAAGATGGCATATTTCCGTCCCCTATCGAGGTATATAGGTTTATAACCTAATCATCTTAGGTATTAAGTACCTAAACAAATGATATGTTTCCGTCCCCTCTCGAAGTATATAGGTTTATATCGAGAAATCCACAAGAATATTATTAATTTTAACGGAAAGTTTCCGTCCCCTCCCGAGGTAGATAGGTTTATATCACTTAGACCGTGCAGAGACGAATAGAAAGGTGCAGGCGTTTCCGTCCCCTCTCGAGGTTGATAGGTTAATATCCATTCCAGAGTTCCAAGGAGGCATCCCGGATATTCCGTTTCCGTCCCCTCTCGAGGTATATAGGTTTATATCACAAAACTTTATGAATTTACTTTGACTCCCAGTCAAAAGTTTCCGTCCCCTCTCGAGGTAGATAGGTTTATATCGCAAGAATGATTATGGCAAGTATTTGTTACGGTTTCCGTCCCCTCTCGAGGTAGATAGGTTTATATCAAAGTCTCCATGATGTTGACCAATAATAACCATCAAGTTTCCGTCCCCTCTCGAGGTAGATAGGTTTATATCGATGGATAGGCTTCGTTAGGCGGTTTCCATAGCCGACTGTTTCCGTCCCCTCTCGAGGTATATAGGTTTATATCCCCATATCTTGTGCTCTAGACAGTTACTAGAGACACAAGATGTAGGACCTACTGGAAACACTACCTATATTGTACCATATGATTGAAGGCCTATAAAGGCTTAGAAGAAGAGAATGTCATCTAATTTTTCGGCACTATGGTAGGGGCTAAAACTAGTCACCTCTTCTTTAGTTGTCACATATACGATTATGCTGTCTTCTTCATCAGCCCTGTAGAAGCCCTCGATATCCTTAAGGAAAGACTGATAATCATTTCTTGACAAATCGACCTCGAAACAGGATTTTTGCACCCTCACGCCATAACCCTCAAGTAATTTGGAGAGTTTAAGTCTACGTTTGTTACTTCGAATATCATAAATAATCAGACAAAACATGGTTTTTTGTTTGGCAAACTCACGCTCTTCTTCGCTGAGATTAAAGTAAAGTCCCATTAATGCCCTCCTGTGTAACTTGTCTCATACAGACTAGGGTCAAGTTCTCTAAAAGCCCTAATCAAACTCTTGATTTGCCTATCTGCTGTATAAAGAAAAGAATAGCGTTTTTTGTCTAATTCGATATACTGATGGACTTCTAATATTCTTGAACGTAGTGCTCTTGCAAAGATTTCTCTGCCTTCATCGGTGAGTATGAAGTCTTGATCCTTATTTTCAAAATGACTTAAAAGAAGTTTACCGTTTCGAATCAACTCCATAAGCGTATTATCGACGATGATAGGTCTCCATTCTTCCATTAAATCACTAGCCAAGGTCGCATGATGCTGATGATGCTTGTGAATTACCCCAAATCCCAAGCTTAGCCCGTTTTTCTTAATCAACCCCATAAAGCAAGAATATAAGATACTATAGCCAAAATTGAGGGCACTGTTAAAACAATCCTCCGAAGGCCGTCTACTCCTACCATTAAAATGAAAATCATTAGGAACCAGTAAATTCAGATAGTAAAAATAGGATTTCGCAAGGCGACCTTCGTAACCCATAATTTCTGTAATGGAATAAGCTTTCTGAATATCATTGACGCTATCTTCAAACCTAGAATAATCTAAGGTATCCAGTAGTCCATCCGTATCAAACTCTCTAAGCAAGGCAATTTGATGCCTCACCTTGGTCGTAGCGATACTTCTCGCAACCTCTAAACGGAAATCCTCTTCAAAATAAGCCTTGGCTTGCAACTCTTGCTTTTGAAATTCGTCCTGCCTGTGGGATTCAATACTAGAAATAAATTGACCAACATTTGAGAAATAGTAAACATTCACCTTGTTCTTTGACAAAGCTTTGATGAGTTGAGTGGTCAGTTGTGCATTACCAAAAAGTAACACATTATTAACGAGTGAAATGGACACTTCTTTGACAATCTCTTTATTATCATTTTTAATGATAATTCTTTGTTCGGATAAGGACAGGTAATAATTGGACCTTTGAATATATAAATCGCTCATAAGCTACCTCTGGGTATTTTATGGCATATATTATATCACCGCAATTCTAATCGTCAATATATTCTAATGTTTTATCTAAAAAATGAAGCCCTAACGATAGGACTTCATTTTTATTTATTGTAAAGAGATTGCTTTCCTTATTTCCCCAACAAGTCTGTTCTAACTTCTTTGCGCAAGTCTTCGAGTGTTGTGATGCTGTACTTGTCCATGACCTCAGGGAGACGGTCAATGATTTTAGGGCAGGCATATGGATCTGCGAAGTTGGCTGTTCCGACACCGATGGCTGAGGCACCAGCGATAAACATTTCGATGGCAGCTTCGGCACTGTCGACGCCCCCCATACCGATGATTGGAAGGTCTGATGCTAGAGCAACTTGGCGGATGAGTTTAAGGGCTACTGGGAAGACAGCTGGCCCTGACATACCACCTTGACCGTTGGCAATAATTGGTTTGCGTGTCGCCAAATCATAACGTGTACCAACCAAGGTGTTAATCATGGTAAAGCCTGTCGCACCGGCATCTTCGACTGCCTTGGCGACACTTGTGATGTCAGCCACGCTTGGTGTCAGTTTGACATAGACGGGCACATCAGAGTGAGAAACACTGGCTTTTACGGCTGCATAGGCAAGCTCTGGGACTTGTCCGATGAGAAGGCCATTATTGCCATGGTCCACGTTTGGACAGGAAATGTTAAGCTCGATTGCCTTGACGTTACTTGCCTTGGAAATCTTGTGAGAGACTTCCGCATATTCTTCGTTAGAAAATCCAGCCACATTGGCAATGATTGGCAAGTTAGGATAATGTTCCTGCAACCAAGGGAGTTTTTCAGACAAGACAGCATCAACACCTGGATTTTGCAGTCCGATGGCATTAAGCATGCCTGATGGTGTCTCCGCCACACGTGGCGTAGGATTCCCAAAACGTGGGTTGGCAGTCGTTGCCTTAATCATGATTGACCCTAGTTTGTCCAAATCATAGTACTTGGCATACTCTTGACCAAAACCAAAGCAACCAGAAGCTGGAATAATTGGATTCTTCAAATCGAGCCCTGGAAGGCTAATAGCTAAACGATTTTCTGATTTCATTTCTGACATGGTAACCTCCTAGACGATGACTTTTCCAGTAGGAAAGACTGGCCCCTCCTCGCAGACACGAAGATTTTTGGCATCTGATTCTCCTTTAACGTGAACCACACAGGCATAGCATGCACCCATACCACAAGCCATACGAGCTTCCATAGAAACATAGGCGTGGGGATGATTTTCAAACTTGCTATCAACATATTTGAGCATACCTGGAGCTCCGCAACTGTAGACGGCATCTGGTGTCCAGTCCAAGTTATCAATGACTGTCGAAACGTAACCCTTGATACCGTATGAACCGTCATCAGTCGTCACATAAACATCACCACAGGCCCTGAGTTTATCCTCCAAAATAACGGCATCTTTATTGGCAAAACCAATCACAGAAACGACTTTCACTCCCTTAGCCTTCAACTGTTTAGCCGTCTCAACCAAAGGTGGCACCCCGATACCACCACCAACAAGGAGAGTTTTCTGCCCAGCCTCAATAACGGAAATATCAAAACCATTTCCCTGAGGGCCCATGGTATCAATAGTTTGACCAGCTACCATCTTAGAGAGGATAGCTGTCCCCTCACGCTCCACACGATAGACAATGGTCGCCTCTTTCTTGTCGTAGTCAATCTCTGAGATGGAAATCGGACGACGGAGGAGTTTGCTTGGGTCTGGCACTTTAAGGTGGACAAACTGACCAACCCGCATATCCGCAACCATCTCTCCCTTAAGCACCATCTCGAAAATACGAGGTGCAATCTCACGCTGACTAACAATGGTTAAATCTTCAACTAAAATCATGACAACCCTTTCTATACTACAAAATGTCATCAAAAAAACCTCGCCACATGGCAAGGTCGCACAAAAAATCACAGGAGAACCCTGTTTTTTCACCAGTCCGACCTTTTAAGCCTCTCTGGACTCATTTAAAGGTTATTTTGTGATTATTATAACCGTTTTCAAGACGGATGTCAAAGGAGAAAAGAAAAAACCAAAGCTTATAAAATTAAGCTAAGGTCTCTCCAGCCTATAACTAGGCCCTCTGTTTGATACGTTCTCTATCATCTCATAGGGGAAAGGGAAAATAAATTGTCAACATTCCTAACAAGAGGTGCTAGAGTTCTTGAACAAGAGCCCTAAAAAACATTATTTAAACAATCTGTCGTAAACCATAGTATGAGCCAACTGCTGACCATCGCCACCCAACAAATCAACCAAGGCATAAGCAAAAGCTAATGCTGTTCCGGCACCACGGCTAGTGACAATATTGCCATCTACGACAACTAAGTCAGTTTGATGCTCGCCAGATGCAATTTGTTCCTCTACGCCAGGGAAACATGTGAATTTACGCCCTTCAAGAAGACCAGCACGCTCGAGAACAATTGGTGCAGCACAGATAGCAGCAATATATTTTCCTACTTTAGCAGCCTCTTGAAGAGAGGCAATCAATGTTTCGTTGTCGCGTAGATTAGTTGATCCAGGCATACCTCCAGGAAGGACCACCAAGTCATAATCCACAAAATCGCCATCAAATACGCCATCCATAGCGACTTGGATTCCATGTGAGCCAGTCACTGACGCACTTTCAAGTCCAAGCATGCTACAGTCAAATCCTGCTCGGCGGAAGACATCCACTGGGCTCAAGGCTTCGATTTCTTCAAATCCGTCCGCAAATACTACTGCTACTTTTGTCATGATATACCTCCAAGTTACTTATCGCATGATTCTATTACGCCTTAAATTATAGCAGTTTTAGAAGCAGGAAACAAACTATAAAAACGGACTTTCAGCATGAAAAAAGACAGCACAAGGACTGTCTTTGTCATTTTATCTAAGCAAACTTGCTAGGATCCACAAGAGATAAATATGGGCTGGGTAGAAAATATAGAAGAAATTCTTATTACCACTACCACGCTCACCATTATAGAAATACATAGGAATCGCAGCAAAAACCATCATCCACTGCACACCTGTCGGATCAAAGAGATGGGCAATCACTGAAATAACAGCTAAGACAATGATTTGAGCGATGCGATTGGTTCGGAAGATATAGAATAGCAAACCAAGAATAACCATCACAAAGCCACCCTCAACCATGATAATACTTGGAACTAGTGACAAGATAAAGGCAACAATCTGCACAAGGACTGGGTTTGCATGTGGCGTTTCAAATATGCCTGCAAGAATTACAACTGGAATAGATGAAAGAATCGGCAAGAGAAAGACACCAATCCCTTGAATTAACTCCTTGTTCGATTTATCGCGAAGCCCCTTAGCCAACAAATCCCAAGAACATATAAAAATCCCTGTAATAAAGAAGGTTGAGAAGGCATTATTGGTTAAACCGATACTACCATTATGAAAAATACTACCAATGATGGCGTTGCCAATGGTCATAAACCAACTCATGTAAAGCAACCGCCTGAGAAAAGCCATACGATCGTGTGTATAGTGAAAACTATCAGCAGCAAGAAAGAGGAAAATCGGGAAAGCCAGGCGTCCCAACATCGTCAACCACATGGGTGCTCCCATACTCCCGAACATCTGATAGATTTGGTCCAAAAACATAAGTGCAACAGCTAGGTATTTTAAATTAGTCGCATTGCATATCTTTTTTATATCGTTCATTTAATGCTCCTTTAATTTTCAGCATATTAAATGATACCACAAGTTAGATGTAAATTCAAAAGAATGTATGAAGAATTTTAATATGATTTTTAGCTACTTATGTCATACAATTTTTCATGATAATTTATACGACATTAAAATAATAAGTCTAGATTCTCGACCCGCCCCAAGCATTTCTACAGGCTTTATGCTATAATGGTTAAGCGTTTTATGCTTTATCACAACTAAAAAAACGATTATTAACAAAATATAGAAAGGAAGTACACCATGTCTTTTGACGGCTTTTTTCTTCATCATATGACCACTGAGCTACGTGAGCAGGTGCTTTACGGGCGTATCCAGAAAGTTAATCAGCCTTTTGAACGTGAGTTGGTCCTGACCATTCGTAACAATCGTCAGAATTACAAGCTTCTGCTTTCGGCTCACCCTGTCTTTGGGCGTATTCAGACGACCAAGGCTGACTTGCCAAATCCACAGAATCCAAATACCTATACCATGATTATGCGGAAATACCTTCAGGGAGCGGTTATCGAGGATATCCAGCAGGTAGAAAATGACCGTGTTCTTGAGATTTCCGTGTCAAACAAAAACGAAATCGGTGACAGCGTCAAGGTTACTCTTATCATGGAAATTATGGGGAAACACTCCAATATTATCCTGATTGACAAAAACGAGAGCAAAATCATCGAGTCTATCAAGCATGTTGGTTTCTCACAAAATAGTTACCGTACTATTCTGCCTGGTTCTACCTATATCGCTCCACCTAAGACAGACGCCAAGAATCCATTTGACATTGCAGACGAAAAGCTCTTTGAAATCCTACAAACCGAGGATTTGTCAGCTAGAAACCTTCAAAAACTTTTCCAAGGTTTGGGGCGCGACACGGCCAATGAATTATCAGCTTTACTTGAGACTGATAAGCTCAAGAATTTCCGTGCCTTCTTCAATCGTGAAGTAGAGCCAAACTTAACGGCTAAGGCATTTTCAGCTGTAAAATTTGCTGATAGCCAGGACCAACCTGAGTTCGAAACCTTGTCAGCGCTATTGGACTACTACTATTTGGACAAGGCGGCGCGTGACCGTGTGGCTCAACAGGCTAGTGATTTGATCCACCGTGTGCAAAATGAGCTGGAAAAAAACAAGAAGAAACTTGTTAAACAGGAAAAAGAGCTTGCGGCGACTGAAAATGCTGAGGAGTTCCGTCAAAGAGGAGAACTGTTGACCACCTACCTCAGCATGGTGCCAAATGACAAGGATAGTGTCGAGCTAGACAACTACTACACTGGTGAAAAGATTACAATTCCCCTAAATGTGGCTCTGACTCCTAACCAAAATGCACAACGTTACTTCAAGAAATACCAGAAACTCAAGGAAGCTGTTAAGCACTTGACTGGATTGATTGAGGAAACCAAACAGACCATTGATTATTTAGAAAGTGTTGAATTCAGTCTTTCTCAAGCCAATATGGATGAAATCGAAGATATTCGTGAGGAGCTTGTTCAGGCTGGGTTTATGAAGCGTCGTTCAACCGATAAACGTCACAAACGTAAGAAACCTGAACAATATCTGGCTTCTGATGGCAAGACAATTATCATGGTTGGTCGTAATAACCTGCAAAATGAGGAGTTGACCTTCAAGATGGCTAAAAAAGGGGAGCTCTGGTTCCACGCCAAGGATATCCCGGGTAGTCACGTAGTTATCAAGGACAATCTTAACCCAACTGACGAGGTCAAGACCGATGCGGCTGAATTGGCTGCCTACTATTCTAAGGCTCGTCTGTCAAACTTGGTTCAAGTGGATATGATTGATGTGAAGAAACTCAACAAACCAACGGCAGGTAAGCCTGGATTTGTAACTTATACGGGACAAAAGACCTTACGTGTCACACCGACTGAAGAAAAAATTGATAGTATGCGGATGAAGTAGTCTGCTTTACAAAATCAAACTCTCTTGTTATAGAAACGAGAGAGTTTTTCTATGTCTTCATTAGAGCAATTTCTTTTGTTGATGAATGAGATTTTCTTCTGGTTTTCATTACATTTTTCCGACGACTGTGCTAAACTATAAGGGTAATTACCTATATTAAAGGAGACTTTCAGGATGAAGGCTCTTATGTCATATACGAGTTCTGTTTTAGAATGGTTAGGGCGCTATGTGGGGCTCTTAGTCTTTGGACTATTATTTGTAACTGCTTTGTTCATTCGCACGACCATGATGACGGGATACTTTGAGTGGGCAGAGATTAGTAGCGTTCCTTGGTACGTTTATGTTTCAGGTGGGGCCATTCTGCTTTTGACCCTTCTCTGGCCTAAAATCTTAAAGGAACTGACAACAAAGCAGATTTTCGTCTTTTTTTCCGTTTGCTTTGTGAGTTTTGGCCTACTTTTGATTTTTCTGACCAGTTTTGCTGGTCGAGACGATGCAGGTACTGTCTTTAAAGGAGCAGTCCAGTTCAATGCTGGCAACTTCTCCTTAATAAAACCAGGAGCCTACTTCTACCGCTATCCGCATCAGTTGGGTTTGCTTAGTTTTGAACGCTTGGTTCTCTATCTAATTCCTTTACCAGTTATCTCTGTTTTCTATGTATTGAATCTTGGCATGGTCATTGGTATGAACTATGCTACATGGAAAATCACGGATGAACTATTTTCGAGGCCTTTAGTTAGTCGTTTGGCTGTCATCATGAGCTTTGGTTTCTTGCCTCTAGTCTTTAACATTATGTTTGCCTATGGACTTATGTATGGGTTGTTCTTTTCTAGTTTTGCTATTCTCTTCTTTCTACGTTACTTAAGACGTGGTAAGGCTAGGAATGCGATTCTTTCGGTGGTCATGCTATCTTTGGCCTACTGGGTAAGGAGCAACAACATCATTCTCATTATTGCTCTATCTGGTATTCTAATACTCTTAACGCTTAGAGAAAAACGGTATCGCTATTTGCTTTTAGTCTTAGCTTTCTTTGCCTTTCCTATGAGTTTGCATAAGGCGACGACCAGTTACTACGAGATTACCACCCACCAAAAAATTCCTGGAACACCTCAGATTGCTTGGTTGGCTATGGGCTTACAGGACAAACCCGATTCTAAACGAATGCCAGGATGGTATACCGGCTATGTCCGTGACATATACGCCAAGAAAAAGGGAAATATCGAAAAGATTGAGAAAAGTGCCAATCACCTTTTTGATAAGCGTGTTCAATATCTCTTAGCACATCCCGATGAAGCCAGTTGGTTTTTCAGCACCAAGTTTATCAGTTCTTGGACAGAGGGAAGCTTCCAGTCCATCTGGAATGGCCCAAGTAAAGACAAGTTTCAGCCTTTGTGGAATAGGTTTGCGACCTCTATCTATCACGATGGGACCCTACATCTCTTTTTCGTGACCTATATGCAAGGCTATCTCCTAGTCCTATATCTTGGTGGTGTGTTCTACTACGCTTTCACTTATAAACGAATGGGAGATGGAGCAACACTAGGCCTCTATGCCTTCCTCTATCTCCTTGGTGGCATCCTCTTTCACCTCATATCAGAGACTAAGAGCCAGTACACCCTACCCTATATTTACATACAAATTCCAATGATTGCGGCGGGCTACAACCATATGACACAAATACTTAGCCGCTATCTTAAAAATAGGCGAAAGTCATCCTAAGATGGCTTTTTGTCATTGTTTCACAATTACAATCTTGCTATAATAAGTCTATGAAAAATTCGTCAGTTGATCTTTTACGAGGCCCTATTTTGCGGTCTCTTTTAATCTTTGCTTTACCTATTTTAATATCTAACATTTTCCAGCAACTCTACAATACAGCCGATGTCATGATTGTGGGACGCTTTCTAGGGCCAGATGCTTTGGCTGCTGTTGGAGCTTCTTCTGCTATTTTTGATTTGGTTATCGGCTTTGCCTTAGGTGTTGGAAATGGTATGGGGGTTGTTATCGCACGTTATTATGGTGCGCAAGACTATAGGAAACTTCGTCAGTCTGTGGCGGCCACAGTTGTCATCGGTCTGGGCCTAAGTGCCTTGGTTATGATTCTAGGACATTTCGGACTCTATCCTTTACTAAGATTTTTAGGAACACCTGCTTCTATCATTGGGCAGTCCTACCAGTATATTTCTATGATTGTCTCCTGTGTTGGGGTTACTTTGGGTTATAATCTGTGTGCAGGTCTCCTCAGAGCGGTTGGTGATAGTCTGACAGCCCTTTATTTTCTGATATTTTCAGCTCTGGTCAATATCGTTTTAGACCTTTTCTTTATTACTCAACTCCATCTTGGTGTTCAATCAGCAGGTTTAGCAACTATTATTTCTCAAGGGATTTCCGCAATTCTCTGTCTTTACTATATTAAGAAAAAAGTGACCTTCCTTCTACCAAGCAAGTCAGATTTTGTTCTTGGTTCAAGTCTTTATTTGGACCTTTTTGGACAAGGAATGGCCATGGGACTCATGAACTCCATTGTTTCTATTGGGACTGTGACCTTACAGTATGCCATTAACGGCTTTGGTCCTCTCATCATTAGTGCTCAAGTGGCGGCAAGACGGATTATGTCCTTTGCTGTTCTCCCTTTGACTTCACTTGCTGCCGGGGTGACTACTTTCACCTCTCAGAACTTCGGTGCCAAACAGTTTAAGCGCATAGTAGCTGGGTTAAAGCAATCTTGTCTTGTTTCTATAACTTGGTCTGTCATTGCTTGTGCCCTCCTCTATGTAGCAAGCCCCTTCTTGGCTGGTCTTATCTCCGGTTCAGATAATGCTGTGATTATTGATAATGCTAGTCGCTACCTTCGTATCAGTTCTCTCTTTTATCCTATTTTAGGAATGCTCTTCATCTTTAGAAATAGCCTACAAGGTCTAGGTAAGAAACTGACACCTTTAACCTCTAGTTTCATTGAACTTTTCGGAAAAATTCTCTTTGTTCTTTTGGTCATTCCTTCTATGGGCTACCTTGGCGTTATCCTATGCGAGCCCTTGATTTGGATTCCAATGACCATTCAGCTCTATTTTGCCTTAAGAAAACATATTAAACGCTTGTTTGTCAGTTAAACTTTTTTGAACATAGAAAAACGACCATAACGGTCGTTTTTAGTTTAATTTAATCCCCATTCATCAGAAATCTGTTTCATAATAGCTTCTTGGGAGACAATCCCAAAGCCCAGCATGTAAGTTGAGTAATCAGCATAGATGACCTTGTTATTTTGAACAGCCTTAAGGCTAGTCCATACAGGTGTATTCTTAAGTTTATTATCTAGGAGTTCTTGAGAATCCGCTTGAACAATTAGGAGGTCCGGATTAATGTCTTTTAGTTTATCTGGATCGATAACTTGGAACATATCATCTGGATTGAAGGTTTCAGCACGATTGAAATGATAAGTATCATAAAGATAACCAAAATGCCCGTAAGCGTAATAACGGATGTCATTGTCTGTCACGCGCAGATACATGAGTTTTTGATTGCCAAACTTAGCTTTGACATTCTCTGCGAAAACAGCCTCCCTAGCATCCACTCTATCCAGATCCTTCTTCATCTCATCACGTTTATCGAAGATTTCTGCTACCTTTAATGAGGTTTCGTGATAGTCCCAGTTTTCATCAGTGTTGATCTGGTAGCCAACAGTTGGTGCAATTTCAGACAGCTCCTCGTAGAGGTCTTCCTGCTCGCCGGTCATAAGGATTAAATCAGGTTTTAACTCAGCAATCTTATCCAAATCTGGATTTCCCTGCCAACCAACTGAAACCACTTTTGCATCCTTGTATTCTTTCTTAAAGAGGGTTGAAAATTCTTGACTATCAGCTTGACCAGTTGTTGCACCTACAGGAGTGATATCTAAAGGATTCAAGATTTCACCATAGAGGTTGTCGAGGATAACGATACGTTTAGGAACTTTTTTCAACTCTGTCGTACCAAAATCATGAACAATCGTTTTCTCCTTAAAAGTTTGACTTGTATTATTTGACTCTGCATTATGTCCAGACGTCATGTCTGGCAAGTAATATAGTAAAAGACCAGATATGATGGCCAGAATGGCTAATAAATAAAGAAGATTTATTTTTTTCATGGCAACTCCTCGATAAGATCGGATAAAATCGTTACTTTAAAGTTATCTTAAAACTTCTTTAATGTCAATCTATGACTAAGATTTTTTGGAAGGAATTGAATGTTTTTGATTTCTAAGATCTATTAAAGGAAATCAACTATAACCTTTGAGTAAAAAAACAGCAATTTCTTTTTCAGAGGACATCTTGTACGCCATTAAATGTCAGATTATATCATCCTCTTTGAATTTTAAATATTTAAGTAAGAGATCTATTTTTTGATGCCTTCTTCTTTGTAGGTTACGCCTTATTTTATCAATTGTTTTTGGGGTTCTGTAAATGGCAAATGATGCTCTGCAGACTGAAATGGATTTTACTAGATTAGCGCTACGAATTTAAACGTCCCTAACTAGTATTTTTTCGGTGAGATATGTATTAAAATACACTGAAAACTCATTTAAAAATAACTTGAAAAAGCCTTAAATAATATTGACAACCTTTTCACTCGGCCTAAGCATGGCAATCAAACCAAACCGTAACTAACTCTTCGTTTACGTTAAAAACTTAATTATTGCACCCCGTGATTTACACTCCAAAAGCTCAATTTTGGGGTGTTTTTGGCTGTATATTTGAGACGTATATTATAAAAATATTACTATTCATGCTTATCCATATGGCCAGTTCTATCTATCTTCACTATGATATAATAGTTAGTAACATTGGAGGGAAATTATGTTAAATCAGCTTTCATTTAAGGGACAATGGCGACAGTACCAACGGCGTGTTCTCGATAAAGCCGAAAGCTTTATGGATGATGGAAAGATTCACTTGGTGGCTGCTCCTGGTTCTGGTAAAACAACCTTAGGAATTGAATTTATACAGCGTTTTGGTAATCCAACTTTAATTTTAGTTCCGACAGTTACCATCCGTCAACAATGGGTAGATCGGATTAAACAAGCTTTTTTAAGTGATGACAATCTAGTAGAACAACTCATTTCACAGGATTTAAAAAGGCCTAAAATGATTACGGTTGCGACCTATCAGGCACTGCACAGTGCTATGAACCAAGTCGTGGGCGATAGTCTTATTGAGGACACAGATGATGAGTCACAACAAGAGCATTTCGATTTTCAAGGTTTCGATATTCGAAAAACTTTTGGGGACCAAGATTTAGGGACTCTTTGTCTGGATGAATGCCATCATTTAAGAAATGAATGGTGGAAGAGTTTAGAGAGTTTTCATAAAGCTTTTCCAAATATAAAGATGATCTCTTTGACAGCAACACCCCCATACGAGGGAGAACCTGCACTTTGGGAACGTTATATTAGCATGTGTGGTGAGATTGATGAAGAAATTACAGTGCCTGAACTGGTTAAGGAAGGGACGCTCTGTCCTCACCAGGACTATGTCTACTTCGCCTTTCCAACAAAGGAAGAACGTGCACAATTGGACCAGTTTGATAAGCAGAAACTTAACTTTCTAACTAAATTGTCTAGAGATATAAACTTTTCGAACACTATTCAGTCTAGTCCAGCACTAAGTAGCCAAATTGGCTATGATGACCTATTGGCTAATCCTAAATACCTTTCCGCTACCCTGATTTTCTTACGGTCTAAAGAATTGCCTTTTCCTCAACGTTTTCAAGAACTTCTCTCTGCAAAAACCTTGCCAACTTTTACTCTTGAGTGGTTTGAAACCTTGCTTAATGGCGTGATTTTTCAGGTCCCAAATTGGTATGGATTTACCGAGGAAGCCTTTAATCAGCTAAAAAGTGATTTGAAAGCAAATGGTCTTATCGAGAGAAATCAAGTTAAACTTATCCGGAATAAGAAGCAAGATGTCCTGCTTAATCAATCATTGGGAAAACTCAATGCTGTTAGAGATATTTTTAAGGCAGAATACCAGTCTCTAGGAAATAATCTCCGTCAACTTGTTTTGACAGACTTTATACGTAAGGATTTTCAAATTTATCTAGGCGATAACAGTGCACAATTTACCCAACTAGGTGTGTTATCTTACTTTGAATCTATTCGTAGAGAAATGATTGAACAGTCTTGGACAGTACCTGTGGCTGTATTGACAGGAAGTTTAGTGATTATTCCAACTTCAGCTAAAGAACATCTAGAGCGACTCATTCCTAATTCTCGTTTATCCTATGATGTTATTGGACAATTGAGCCAAGAAGACTATCTTAAGGTGAGAGTTTCTGGTTCTCACCATGATCTAGTGACTGCCCTTACTCAGCTTTTCCAAGAAGGGCTTATTCAGGTGATTATTGGGACCAAGTCTTTATTGGGCGAAGGTTGGGATGCCCCTTGTGTTAACTCCCTTATTTTAGCTAGTTTTGTTGGAAGCTTCATGCTAAGTAATCAGATGCGAGGCCGTGCCATCCGTGTCTGGCCAGACAATCCTAATAAAACGAGTAATATCTGGCATTTGGTCTCTATTAATTTATCACCTAGGAGATGGTTTGATTTTCAAGATGAGGAAGAAAAATATGATGAGACATTAGAGCTGCAGTTGTATGCACTTAGTCCTGACTTAGATTTGTTAGATCGGCGTATGACACAGTTTCTGGGCCTCGATTATCAAGAGCCTACTATCGAATCTGGTATTGATCGCCTTGACCTCAATCAAATAACTTTTAGCCGAAAGGGTCTAGAAAAACTTAATCAAAATGCCATTACACTATCTCAAAAACGTCAGGAGCTTAAAGACCGTTGGCAACAAGCCCTCCCGCTATACGAAGAAATGGAAGTGGTCAACCAAGTTGAGGTCGACAAACAATTTCTACCGTTGGTATACCTTAATGATTGGATGAAGGCCTTTCTTATTTCCCAAGCCCTTGCTGCCACTTTTTTTATTATTGATTTGGGAAGATATCTGATTGTTGGGAAGCCTTTTGATCAAAGCTTACCTATATTCTTACTTGTGCTACTTGTACTAGCTATCTTTTGGGGAAGATATTTTATCTATAAGAGCCCCTATAAACGTTTGGAAATTTTTGGCAAAGCTATCCATCAAGCCCTGCTGGATTCAGGTCAGATTGAGACTAAAGAATCTGCTCCTAGAGTGGTAAAAGACAGTAAACAAGCGATTTATAACGCCATCTATCTCAAGGGTACTAGCATGAGGGAAAAAGAAATCTTTGCTCAGACTATGACTGAATTTTTCGCTCCTATCGAAAATCAACGCTATATTTTAAAGGCTTGTCACAAAGTGAAGGACCAAACCGAATTTTTTGCCGTTCCAAGTATATTTGAAAAGCGAAAGGCAGATGCAGAGTCTTTCCTCCGACATATACAAAAAAGCCTAGGAAAATATGATCTTATTTATACGCGAAGTGCTCAAGGACGTCCTATTCTCCTAGAAGCCCGCATCAAGGCACTTGGAAATAAGCAAGAACGAACAGTTACACATAAAAAAGTCATGTCAACTTTAGAATGATAAATAGCCCTAACCACTTTAACCGTTTTTATCATGATATAATAAACCAAAGCGAATATATTGGAGAATTCTATGACACTCACACATATTTTTTTCGACCTAGATGGTACCCTCGTTGATAGTTCCGAGGGCATCCACAATGGTTTTGTTCAAACTTTTGAAAGACTAGGCCTTCCTGTTCCTAGTGATCAGAAAATTCGTACCTTTATGGGACCACCTCTCGAGGTAACCTTTAAAGAAGAGGTTAGTGAAGAAGGTGCTGCCAAAGCTGTCAAGATCTATCGTGACTATTATGAAACCAAAGGACAATTGGAAGCTCACCTCTATGATGGCATTAAGGAAGTTCTTGAACAACTTAGTAAAGACACTAACAAGAAAATCTTTATCACAACTTCAAAAAATGAACCCATTGCCCTAGAAATGTGCCAACACCTTGGGATTACTGAATATTTTGAAGGTATTTATGGATCTACCCCTGCTGCTTTTCATAAGGCTGATGTCTTGCAGCGTGCCATTACTGAAAATCAAGCCCCTAAAGACCAGTCCGTCATTGTTGGTGATACCAAGTTTGATTTGATTGGTGGAAAAACAGTTGGCATCAAAACAATAGCGGTGACCTGGGGATTCGGGGCTAACGAAACCCTATTAGCAGAAAATCCAGATTTTGTAACTGAGACTCCCCAAGAACTTTGGGATATTTTGAAATAATAATTGATACATGAAAAGAGCATGACTAGACAATCATGCTTTTTTTCTATTGAATCTAGATTACATCTGAACAATGATATCCAGACAAAGCTCCAAAGCCTTATCAAAAGCCTCTGATCCCCAAGCTCTTTGATCGTAATTGCCAATATCTGCAAGGGAATCTGCCGTAAAGAGTAGTAATCCCCAAATAGCTCCTCGAAGTTGAGCAACTGCTGCAAGTGCAGAACATTCCATCTCTACAACACTACAGCCCTCTTCAATGCGATAGGAAACCTTATCTGGCGTTTCACTATAAAAACCATCTGTCGACCAGGTCATGACCTCTTCATAGGGGATTTTCTTTTGTTTTAAAGTTTTCTCAATAGCTTCCAGAGCTTGTTTATTCATGTCTATATAGCGGAATGGAGCTACATAGTGGTAACTCGCTCCTTCATCCCTCAACGCTCTAGTAGGAATCAAAAAAACATTTTCCTTCATGTTTACCAAAACGCCACAAGTTCCAGTTGAAATGATTTGCTTTACACCATAACCAATTAGCCATTCCATAAATTGTGCAGCTGCAGCTGAGCCAACTGGAGCTTGAGCCAAGCAAATATCCTTCCCGTTGTAAGTCATGACATAAACAGGATAGGTTTTGGTGGCAGAAACAAATTCGCCAACTTTTTCCGCTCCAACAGAGTCCGCATAGCGTTCGATTTCTTCTTCTAAAAAGGCGTAAATACACCTAGCCGGCAAGTCCAAATCTAAGTCCTCATGTGTCGGCATAATCACAGTCTGAGGACTATCATCAAACTCTAAAATTGGAATTTCATGTTTGTGTATCATCTGTTGCCTCCTAAGTTTTAAGAATTATTATATCAAAAAATAACCACTGTAATATGATTTCATAGGAACTACTTCCCAAGAATCACAAAGAAAAACCAATTAAACAATGTACATAACTGAAAAGAAAGGACATAAATCTGCTTTAGTCAGAAATATGTCCTTTTTGTGTTTTATTTTAAGAAATATCATTCCAGTCGGCGTTTATTTCCACAAACCACCTAAAATCTGTTTTTCCAACAAATTTAAGTCTTCTTCTCTTATGTCACTATTGTCGCTAACGATATAGAGTTGGGCAAAGTAGGCCAATAAGGGACCTATACAAATACGAACCATTTGAGGAACTGTGATTTCAGGATTCACTCGTGAATCTGCTATCAATTCCTTATGGAGTACTAATAATTTATCCTGAAGAGTATTCCAAATATAAAGTTGTTCTTTTCTCAGTTTCTTATTTGAAAAAATTTCCTGAAGAATAATTTTCATCAAAGCACGATTCGTTTTGAGATAGGCCATACGATTTTGGACCAGATAATGCACCTTTTCTTCAGTCGTTTCTAAGGCTAAAAGTTCTTCAAAAAAACGACCGAAAAGTCCTGGAACAACAGGGTGCAAAATAGCCGTTAATAAATCTTCTTTAGTCTTGAAATATTTGAAGAGCGTTGCTTGGCTAAGTCCCGCATGTTTGGCAATTTGTAAGGTGGAGGTCCCATTGTAACTCTTAGTAGAAATCAAATCGACCGCCGCCTGCATGATTTTTTTCTTTCCCTTGGGATAGTCTGCACCCTTTAGATAAGCTTCAAACGACTCAAAAACACTCTCACTCATTTTCATCCTCGTATATTTATATTTTATACTTTACGGTAACGACGCAAGCCGACAATATTGAGAACTGTCAAAGCGACAAGGTAGACTAGTAGAACACCAATATTTGGTAAAATATCTCCAAGTCCACGTCCGTAAAGAATAATCTGACTCATCGCATCACCTGAGTAGGTCAAAGGCAAGAATTTCCCTAGCGTTTTTGCCCAGTCTCCCATTGAATCAAGTGGAATGATTCCTGAGAAAAAGAGTTGCGGCATAATCACAAGAGGAATAAATTGCATCATCTGGAATTCTGATTTTGCCAAGGTAGACAAGAGAATTCCGAAGGCTAGTGCCACCAGAGCCAGTACCACATTAACTATTATAACATTTAACAGGCTTCCGACAACTTCAATGTTCAACAACCAGATGGCTGCTAGAACGACTACTCCTGTCTGCAGTATGGCAATAAGGCCGTAAGACAACATATAGCCGTAAACGATTTCCGAACGTTTGACTGGGGTTGCCAACAAACGATCTAGGGTTCCGCTAGTACGTTCTTTCAAGAGTGCCATCCCTGAAATCAAAAAAACAAAGAAGAAAACGACGAACCCAAGCAAAACAGGAATCATTTTAGCAAAGAAGCCGGTGTCCTCGTTACCATATTCATAAGATTCCTTAATTTCAGGAGAATTTACCTTTAGTTGTAATTGTGGAAGGGATTGCTTCACACGGGCTAATAATTGATTGGTGTCTTCACTGGCAATACTGGTGCGTAATACTTGTCGGGTCACCGAAGTTTTAGAGGCATCTGTATTAGCATAGGCTACATGATATTCCCCATCCTTATAAGAGATAACTGCATCTACTTTTTCATCGTTTAAAGCCTCTTTGGCTTTATCCAAGTCTTTGTAGGATTTGACACTGACATGTTCTAAGTCGTCCATCTTACTTACCAAACTACTTGGCACATCTTGTGTCGCTAGCTTAACAGTCACCGTTGTACTAGCCGAAAACATGAGGTTCATCAGCCACATAATAAAGACTGGTGCCACAAACATTAGGGCCAGTGTCCGTTTGTCACGTAGCAATTCTTTGATGACTTTTTTTGCAATGGCAATTGTTCTCATTTCATTCTCCTTCTGCTTTCAAAAAGACTTCTTCAATACTTGAAACACCATAAGATTCTTTTAGCTTGGATGGTGTATCAAAGGCAATGATTTTTCCACCTAATAGTAGTCCGACCTTATCTGTCAGCTCTGCTTCATCCATGACATGGGTTGTAACCAAGATTCCTACACCATTGTCTCTGAGCGCCATCAACTCTTTCCAAATTTTCTTTCGAAGAGAAGGGTCAATCCCAACTGTCGGTTCGTCCAATATCAAGAGTTGAGGATTTCCTAAAAGTGCTATGGCTAGTGACAAACGTCTTTTCATCCCTCCTGAATAACCAGATACAGCCTTGTTTAAGTGATCTGTCAAATCTACCACTTGAGCTACATGGGCAATTTCAGATGACAAGTCTTTCTTAGAAAGTCCTTTGAGCTTACCGAAAAATTGCAAATTTTCCTGACCTGATAAGGCATCATATAAGGCATCTGACTGAGCCATGTAGCCAATATCTCCTAGAATATGACGATTGGGCATGGTATTTTCTAAGACTAAAGCAATACCGCTATCTGGCTTTTCCATTCCTAACATGGTTTTAATCATGGTTGATTTACCAGCACCTGAGGGACCGATTAGACCAATGATTTCCCCAGACTGTAATTCAAAACCAACGTGGTTTAACACCAGTTGTTTACCAAAAGATTTTTGTAAATCTTGTAAATGTAGCAATGTTTTCATATGCATCCTCCTTAGTGAGTGTTTACTCACTTTTGATTACAAACGACATTATAGTGAGTGAACACTCACTTGTCAAGCGATATATTGAATTTTTTTTTAAATAAAAACACTGGATGATAGCATCCAATGTTTATGACAAAAACTTCTGATGTTAAGAATCTATTCACGATACTCTGAAATAATCTCTCCTATCCACTTTTTAAAAGGATCATGAGTAGGAGGATTCTTAAAAATAACAAATAAATAGAATTTATAACTTTTCTTCATCTCCTCATCTTTAATCTTCATCTTCTATTACTTGATTCTCGTCTTCATAAAAAACGACTTTCCCATCTTTTACTTTAAAAGAATAACTGATTGAATCTTGATTCTCATCCTTGGTATTGGAATAAAAGAAATTATATTTACCATTCGGGAGATCACTAGCATCTAACTTTTTAGCCGCATCTTTCATATCTTGTTCTTTGACTGATGCATTATCATCAATAAAAATAGTCATATAAACCAACTCTTGATCAATCAAGGTTTGGTATGGAATTTGATAATAACCAGCAAAGTCCTTCTTACCTTCCTTAAGATTTTCGGAGGCAATAGTATCCAATATTTTTTCCTTTTCATCATGACTGAAATAAGATAGAAAACTAAAAAACCTAATAGGAAGACCGAGATTTTGTTTCTTCAATTGTTTATCAATTTTATTCTCAACTTTTTTGACAGATTTCTGTTCCAAAAATACTTCCTTATAGTGTAAAAATTGAATACTGTCATGAGAATCAGATGACCTATTTTCAGGAATAGCCCTATTATTCTCTTCCAATTTTATTGTTTGCCCATCGTAGGTGTTCTCAGAATAGGTATAAGATACGTAGTAAGTTGGACTTTCTAGTGGAGTCCAATGTAAGTCAGTGATGGTAACTTTGCCATGAAGACCCACTTTGTTACAATCTTCGATGATGATTCGCTTAATTTTTATGTAATCATTAGGCATCATCACCTTGCAACCGCTCAAAACCAAAACTGATAGCAGCAAGGGAATCAAGAATAGAATGCGATAGATTTTCTTTTTCATAGCTCTACCTCCTATAGTGTATAACTAGGGATAGAATAATAATTAAGACTTATCATTCCTCAACCTAGTTATTTTTTCGACCTTTCATCTTTAATCTTCATCTTCTAGTACTAGATTCTCATCTTCATAAAAAACGACTTTCCCGTCTTTAACTTTAAAATTGTAATCGACTGAATTATTTGGTCCATCTTCAAAATTAGATTGATAAAAACTATATTCACCATTTGGAAGGTCCCTGGCATCCAACTTTTTAGCAGCTTCTTTCATATCTTGTGATTTAACTGATGCATCATCATCGATATAAATGACCATCTCAATCAACTCTTGATCAATCAAGGTTTGGTATGGAATTTGATAGTAACCTGCAAAATCCTTCTTACCTTCTTTGAGATTGTCTGAGGCTAAGGTATCCAGATTTTTCTCCTTTTCATCATGACTGAAGTTAGATAGAAAACTAAATGAACTAATAGGAAGACCGAGTTTTTGTTTCTTCAATTGTTTTTCAATTTTCTTTTCAACCTTTTGGACAGATTTCTGCTTCAAAAACGATTCCTTATATTCTGGAACATTGCCATAAGAGTCACTTGACCTGTCTTCATAAATAGCCGTATTCTGCTCTAAAACTACTTTCTGGTCATCGTAAGTTTTCTCAGAATAGGTATAAGTCACGTGGTAAGTTGGTATTTCTAAGGCTGTCCAATACAATTTAGTAATAGTAACCTTACCATGCAGACCTACTTTATTACAGTTCTCGACAATAACCCCTCTGACCTTGTTATAATCACTAGACTTCATCTTTCTGAACCCCATCAAAAACAAGGCTGTAAATATTATGAGAAACAAAAGTAAACAATGATTGATTTTCTTTTTCATAGCACTACCCCCTATAAACTAGAGTAAACAAAAGAAAAACAAGCGACTGTTAAAATCCATTTTCTGAATATATGTATAACATTACTCAATTAATGTAAACGATTACATTATCTTATCTTTATTTTAACATTCTTTACATGAAATGTCAGATAAAATTGGATTCGTTCTTTTACTTCTCTTCTTTGCCAACCCAATCATTGTATTAAAAAAATCTAGTAGACAGCTTCTACTAGAATCTTTTGTATTCTTATCAACTCATTTCCCCCACAAGAAAGCAATCAAAGGCTTATCAACCAAAGCTGTTTCATGGAGTTTACTGTGTTGGCCGTTAGGACCTGTGATTTCCTTTTCTTGGTAGGATTTGACATGACCTTTAAGCAGATAGGCTAGGGATTGACTGGATAGATTGGTCACGCGCTCATCACTCTCTTTACCTGTATTGCCATAGATGTTGAGGACTTCAACTTGTCCTTGAGGATAGTTGTCTCCAAGAGACAAGAGCTCCTCATATGACTCGGTCATGCTAGTTGGTTTTCCTTCGCCATCTAGAGAGTTATTTTCCGGTTCATTCATGCCGATGATCCCGTTAAAGTGACCAGCGATATCCACTTGTTTGACCAGCTTAGGTAGAGTCTTATCACTGCCGTGTTGGAGCATATAGTAGACGATGGCCATATTGCCGTATGAGTGACCAACCATATTCATCTCAGTAATTCCGTAGTTATCTTGGAGAGCTTTGACGACAGCGTGGGCATAGTCTCCCTGGTCCTGAGTGCTAGCACCTCGATTCTTGTCAAAATTGACTAGGACAATTGGATTGATGGCATCTTTGGGAATAGAGCCGTCCAGAGTAACTTGCCCATCCTTATCCACCTTGGCATCAATGATAGTTTTAGTCACACCAGCGTCTATTGCTGCATTGGCCATATGTCTTTCCGCACGACTGCTTGAGCCCCAACCATGGAAAAAAATGGTCGGACGGCTTGATTGAATAAATGTTTTTCTTGCTTCTGCTTTTACGGCCTGCGTTTGGTTTTGGGAAATAAAATAACAACCACCTACACAAACAAGACCAAGCGTTGCTAAAAGACTGAAAATAAGAGCTTTTTTCTTCATAATTACCTTTCCGATTTGCTTTATAAAAGAGCAAGATGTTCCTAAACTCTTTTACTAGCAATACTAATTTTGAGCTAGTTCATCTTACATATTTTCTTTGATGAAACGATTCATCTCTTTAAATGGAATCACATCCAACTTATCGTAAAGTTCTGCAAATGGGAAGTTTGAACCAAGGAAGAGAACTGTGTCTGCTTCAAAGACCACTTCGTTGGCTGGTTTCCAACCAACACGGTATGCAGAACCTGTCAACCCTTCGTAGTTCCATTCGAAAACTTCAAAGTTTTTACCAGTTGTGATGATTGGCGCTTTAATCATGCGTGACAATTCAGTGATGATATCACCAGCACCAACTCCACCGAAACCAGCATAGATCACTGGGCGTTCCGCATTGTTCAAGATTTCAACAGCTTTGTTGATTTCCACTTTGTTCAAAGCAGGAGCGACGAAGCGACGTTCGTAAGAACCTGATCCGTAGTATGAGTTTTCGTCGATTTCTTGGAAACCGAAATTTACTGGAATTTCAACGACAGCTGGATCTTTTTTAGAAACAGCAGCACGGCAAGCTTCGTTAATCACTTTTGGCAATTGTTCTGTGTAATCGACACGTTTGTTGTAAACAGCGATACCGTTGTACATTGGGTTTCGGTTGAGCTCTTGGAAATCATCAATGTTAAGCTCGTCTTGAAAATAAATTTATTCTGACTATTCTCATGAAAACGATTAAAGTACTAATTTATCACAAAGAGAGTCACATGTATAAGAATCTGCTCAGAGATGCTCAATCCCTATTACATAACAGATGCTGAATTTGAGAAATTCTCACAAACTATCTTATAATAGGATATTTTATTATAATTTGCAAGCACCTCTAAGGCTTGTAGCTGTAGGAAATCGAACAAAAAGAGGCTGGGACAAAAGTCCTAGCCTCTTAATTGTTTTTGGATTGTCGAGCAAGACGCAGTGGTTGAGTAGGCTCTACTACGCTAATTTCATTAGCTTTTACAGCCCTACTCAACTGTGCGGAGGTGAGACGACAAAATCGAATTCTAACGAATTACCGATTTCTGTCCCACTCTCTTTTTGTTTCATTTAATCAATTTTCGCAACATTGAGAAGCAGAGAGCTAGTCAAAACAGACAAAGAACTAAGGGCCATGGCAAGACCTGCTAGTTCTGGATTGAGGGTCAATCCCAGTCCTACAAACACTCCTGCAGCAATTGGAAGCCCAAGGATATTGTAGATAGAGGCCCAGAAGAGATTGAGTAAGATCCTACGGAAGGTCTTTTGACTCATGTCAAAGGCGCGCACAACGCCAAGCAAATCATTTTGCGTGAGCACGATTCCACCGGACTCGATCGCAATATCCGTTCCAGATCCCATAGCGATCCCCACATCTGCGATCGAGAGAGCTGGAGCATCATTGATCCCATCTCCAACAAACGCGACCTTGCTAGCTTCTTGCAGTTTTTGGATGGCGCTAGCTTTTTCTTGAGGAAGGACATCAGCAATGACGGTGTCAATTCCCACTTGCTTAGCAATAGCTTGGGCCACCCGTTCATTATCCCCCGTTAACATGACCGTTTTCAAGCCCCGTTCTTTGAGCTTTTTGATCGCTTCTTTTGAGCTGGCCTTCGGAGCATCTTGAATGGCAATCAAGCCAATCACTTGCCCATCCACAGCCAAATTGATCACTGTTTTGGCCTGCTCTTGCAACTCTACCATCCGTTTTTCAAGCTCCGGATCCATCGCTGTCCCGTCATGAAGTTTACCATTTCCCAAGGTCACCAACTGCTGGTCGATCTGACCTTGGACCCCTTTTCCTTCAATCGCTTGGAAGTTTTCCACAGGGGATAACACCAAACCTTTTTCTTCTGCTTGGGATAACACCGCTTGGGCTAGTGGATGTTCTGAAAAAGTTTCAAGACTAGCAGCCAGTGTCAAGACACGCGCTTCATCTCCTACAACATCGGTTACAAGTGGTTGACCAATAGTAATAGTCCCTGTCTTATCAAACACAACGGTTTGAATCTTTTGCACTTCTTGAAGAACTGTTCCATTTTTAATCAGAACCCCCATCTTGGCACTACGGCCGGTTCCGACCATCAGGGCTGTTGGGGTTGCTAAACCAAGGGCACAAGGACAGGCAATAATGAGGACAGAGACTGCATAGAGCATGGCCTCTTGAAGCGACGCGCCCAGAAGCACGGACCAAACCCAGAAAGTCGCAATGGCCAAAATCGTCACCACTGGAACAAAGATACCTGAAATCTTATCCGTCAAATCTTGAATGGGAGCACGACTGGATTGGGCCATTTTGACAAAGTCCACAATTTGAGATAAGAGGGTCTCACTACCGACTTTTTCAGCCTTAAAGAGAATGGTCCCATTGCTGTTGATAGTGGAGCCGATAACTGCATCACCAACTGATTTTTCTACAGGCAAGCTTTCACCTGTCACCATCGACTCATCAATGGTCGTACTTCCTTCTACAATCGTCCCATCAACCGCAATCTTTTCCCCAGGACGGACCCGAATCAAGTCATCAATTTGGATATCTTCTGCCGCCACCTCGACATAGTTCCCATCACGGAGAACTTGAGCCGTTTTTGCCTGCAAATCCAACAACTTTTCCACAGCCTCGGAGGCATTGTTACGCATCCGTTCTTCAAAGATTTGCCCTAAGAGGATAAAGAAGATGATAAAACCCGCAGCCTCAAAGTATACTGGCTGACCAGTAAAAAGGGCAAATACACTATAGACATAGGCTACCAGGGTTCCAAGAGCTACCAAGGTATCCATATTGGAATGGTGCTTCTTAAATGAGGCCCAGGCACTCTTGATAAAAGGTACTCCTGCTACCAACATGATCGGCGTTGTCGCTAGAAAAGTTCCCCAGCGACTGACTGGATGGGATACAAATCCTGCCCACATCCCGATCATCAAGATCAATAAAGGAAGGGTAAAGATACTAGTAATCCAAAAGCGACCCCGTAAACTTAAGACACGACGGCGTTTTTCCACAACCGTGTAGGAACCCTTTTGCATCTTCATTCCACATGAAAACTCAAAGTCCCCTGTTTCTGTCGGGGTAAAGGATATCACCTTATCCACACCGACTTCCAAAGGCTCTAAAATTCCCTGATCTTCAAACAAAATTTCCTTGTAACAGCCGGAAGGATTGACCCGATGGAAGGTGATTTCAGCAGGGATCCCTTTTTGAAGTTGAAATTCTTTGGGACTATAGCCCTTTTCTGCTGTAATACGGATCTTTTGCACTCCGTTTTCCACAACTGCTTTTTGTTTTTCTACCATACCTACTCCTTTATTCCACAATCATTTGACCATGCATCATGTTCATTCCACATGAATACCCATATTCGCCCGCTTTTTCTGGCGTAATTTCAATGACATGTTTTTCACCTAAAGGCAAATCTTCATGAACGCCAAAATCTGGAAAGATCACTTGAGCCAGACATGAAGATGGATCCTTGCGATTAAAGATGATCCGGGCTGGAACATTCTTTTTCAGGACAATGGTTTCAGGCGAATAGCCCCCCATGACTTCGACTTCAATTTCTTGATAACCTGATTTCTGACGAGCGTGGCCGCTTACCTTTTCATGCTCTGCAAAGAACCACCAAGCAATAAAAGCAACCACAAGTAAACAAACAATACTAATCACCAATCCAAACATGGAATTACCTTCTTTCTATTACATACAATTGCAAGGGACTGTTTCGACAGCCTCTGCTTTCTTTTCTTCCAGGACCTGCTGCAGCTGATTAAGATCTGCAAGCGTAAAGTCACTCGCCTGAATCAAGTTTTCAAGCACCTGTACAATTCTTTTTGAGCAAACCTTGTCTTTCACCTCCTCAACCACCAAGTCTAAACTCTGGTCCTGCGTCAACAATGCCGAGTAAACAAAGGCTTTGCCTGTTTTTTCTCTAGTCAAGCACCCCTTTTCCACCAAGCGGAGCAAGAGGGTCTTGATGGTCGACTTCGACCAGTCAAAGGGCTCGGACAAGACGGCGATCAAATCCGTGCTGGTCTGCTTGCCTTCCATCCAGATAATCTTCATGATGCGCCATTCCGCATTGGAAATTTGCATGACCTCTCCTTTTTAAATCTACATTTGTAAACCTTACAATGTTATTCTACTCCTAAGGTTTACATTTGTCAACCAAAAGTTTTAAAAAAAAACAAATCTTTCTTTGAAGATTTGTCTGGTTGGGCTTTTTCCACTCCCTATTTTTATCTCCCTAAATTGTCAAATTAAGTTAGATTTTTCATGTAACTCAGAAAAACTTGGTATGGTGTTTGATAATTCAAAGACTTCCTAGGAAGTCTATTTCTTTTATCAGCTGGAGGTGATAAATAATTTTGAGAAATATTCGTAAAATCCATTTGTTTAGGTAGTCCATTTCGTCTTAATAAGCCATTAGAATGTTCATTGAGACCTCGTTGCTCAGGACATCCTGTATCCGCAAAGAAAATATCAATGTCATGTGCATTCGAAATAGATTTCCAATTAGAAAATTCTTTTCCGCAATCAAAAGTGATCGACTTAATTCGTTACTCTATCACAATCATAGCCTTAATAGACTTGCGTTCATCCATATCTTTATAGGCTTGATTAATATCTTCCAATTTATAACTTGTCGTAAAGACTCGGCCTGGATTGATGTCGCCATCAAGAACAGCTTTTAACAAAACTTGTTTATCATAGGTTGTGACAGAGGCTGGTCCGCCACCAATCGTTGTATTTTGTCCAAAGGTTGATCCAATGGCACGATTTTCATAGTGTGGAACACCAACAAATCCCATGCGACCACCATTATGAAGCACGCCAAGAGCTTGATCTACCGCTGCTTCTGTACCGACACATTCGAGAGCTGCATCTGCTCCTCCCCCGAGGATTTCACGAACTTTGGCAATTCCTTTTTCGCCACGTTCAGCAACAACTGCTGTCGCTCCTGACTCCAAAGCCATTTTTTGACGATCTTCATGACGACTCATAAGGACAATTTGTGAAGCACCACGCATCTTAGCTGCGATGACAGCACATTGACCAACAGCCCCATCTCCGATAACGACCACCTTATCACCTTTTTGCACATTAGCCACACGCGCTGCATGGTAACCCGTCGGCATGACATCAGCCAGTGTCAAAAATGACTTGAGCATGCCTTCACTATAATCAGAAACTTGCCCAGGAATTTTGACAAGGGCCCAGTTGGCAAAGTGGAAACGGATATACTCAGCCTGCACGCCCCCAGACCAGTTATTACCTGGGTGGTTGTCACAAGAGCCATCAAAACCAGCACGACAGGCATCACACTGTCCACAACCATGTGTGAAAGGGGCAATGACAAAGTCACCTGGTTTTACTGTAGTAACTTCCTCGCCAACTTCTTCGACAATTCCGATAGCCTCATGACCGCTATTTCTATGTCCTTCTTCCATTTCCGGATTACGGTAACTCCAAAGGTCCGATCCACAAACGCAAGTACGTACTATCTTGATAATGGCATCATCTGCCTCTTGAATGCTTGGACGTTTGATTTCCTCAATGCCGACCTGCCCAGCTTTGGTATAAACTGCTGATTTCATTTAATAACCTCTATTCTTTCGTTACTGATAGTATATACTTTTTAACAAGAAATCACTCACATCAAACACTCCCTATTACGGATCATATTTAGTTACTTAATCATATTTTTTTCCATACTTCTTTTCAAGCATTTTCTTAACTAGATATGGCATCTTGACATTCTCTCGACCTTTTTTAGCAATCAATTTTTTGACGAAATCAGGCATCTGAATATCTTCTTCCTCTTCTAAAATCTGTCCTGTGTTTGAAGGAGCTTCCAACTCATCAAAAGTCTCTAGTTGAGGATGATAGTAACGATAGTCACCGTCTATATGAGACTGAATGGTTGAAAGAAGGGCTTTAATCAAACGAGAATCGCTATTTGGCATAGGAGGACGGTGATAGGTCACACCAAGCTCATGACAAAGCTCCTTACACTCCACATCATTATCAAAAAGAACCTCAATATGCTCACTAATAAAAGCTATCGGGACAAAAATGTAGTGGTCAGGGTGTTCCTTCTCATCATGAAGGTATTCTAAGACATCAGGTTTAATCCAAGGAATACCAATATCACTTTCACTCTGCCATGTATTGGTATACTGGTCTTCTTCAAGTCCTAAAATTTCCACAATCAAGCGAGTATTATCATAAATCTGATCGATATAAGGATCGCCAAAATCAAGGGCCAAAACTGGGACACTATGAGCTGAAAAAATCACCTTATAGCTGTCATCTCTAATTTGATCTAAAATATTTCGAATCTCATCAGCCCAGTAGTGAAGAAGTGAAGGTTCTTGGTACCAATCCTTGATAATTTGGAACCTAATCTGCTCACTTTCTAAAAATTTCTCATATCCCATGACAGAATAGTAAGAATAATGAGGCTCTAAAATCAAGCACAAACATTCTTCAATTCCATCATTCTCCATCTCTTTGATTACATCAGTGATAAAAGGGCGGGAAAATTTATTAGCAAAGTATACTGATGCGTGTTCTCCAAGAGCAGAAGCAACCAGATCCACTTCTTCTCTAGTTATCCTTTGGAGTGGAGTTCCGCCAATTCGTACGTAATTGTCATATAAAGTCTGAATTTCATGTGGTTCAGGACGAACACCACGTCGGATATTCGTGAAAAATTCCGCTACTCCTTCATAGGTAATCTCTTCTGGTGACCCAAAGGTCATCATCAACACAGCTCTCTTACTCATAAATACTCCTTGTTTCACGTTTATTCTATTTTAGCATGAAAAGGCTTACTTTAGGGAACTTAGTATCAAAATAACTCTTAAAGGTAGACTTTAAGAGTTTAAAAACAAACCTTAATGATGGTTTTGCTGCTCACTTTCTGCTTCCAGCTCTTCGATATTTCGCTTGTGGGCGCGGTGAGTTGCTAGGTCTTCATCCACTTCGATGGTGACATTTTGAAAGCCACAGTCTTTAACCAAGGTGCGGATAGACTCTTTACAGACCTCCATATGCTTGACATGCTCCAGACAAACATGGACAATAGCATTCTTCTCTAAGCCGTCCATGGTCCAGAGATTGAGCTGATTGATACTAGCGACATTGTCCAATTCAGCCAAATCCGTCTTTATCTTCTGGATGTTCACCCCTTCTGGTACAGCATCCAGGAAAATCTTGAGCGTGCTCCAAAAACGTGGAATGGCTTTTGATAGAATAAAGAAGGAAATGGCAAGGGATAGGAGCGGATCCAGGATATACCAGTCAGTAAATCGGAGAACAATGGCCATCAAGATGACGGCCAACCAACCCAAGGTGTCTTCCAAAAAGTGCAGGCTGAGAATGGATTCATTCTTGGTTTGCCCCTTGCGAATGACCAGACTCGCCAGCACATTGACACTGATAGCAATAATTCCCAACCAAAGAAGCCCTTCGTCATTGATGGGCTGTGGGTGGAAAAGCTTGCTTACATTTTCTAAAATCACCATACCAGACCCTGTCATCAGAATCACAGCGGTCACCATGGCACCTAAAAGGCTAAAACGCTTGTAGCCCAAGGTGTAATGGCTGTCTTCTTTCCGATTGGAAATGCTCTCTAGAAAAGCTGAGATGCCAATGGCGATTGCATCTCCAAAGTCATGGACCGAATCAGCGAGAACTGCACTAGAACCAAAAATTCCACCCGCAATAAATTCAACAATGGCAAAGCTTAGATTTAATAAAAAAGCCAACCAAACCGCATATTTTGTCTTCATTATATTTCTTCCTTTGTTATAATAGATTCATGAACATCATGTTCATTATCTATTATCCAATACTATCAACAGAAAGGATAGGGGCAAACCGTTCGCTGTGTACGTTACTGAACAGTTTGTTCATAGTGTCCATATGACTGCACAAGATCGTCGCATTACCAAGACTAGAAAAGCCATCTATCAAGCTTTCTTGCGCTTACTTAACCAAAAAGATTATGAGACCATCACCGTTCAGGAGATTATTGACTTGGCTGATGTAGGACGTTCGACCTTTTACAGCCATTATGAGAGCAAAGAGTTACTACTGGATGAGCTCTGCCAAAAACTCTTTCACCATTTGTTTGAGCGTGCTCAACACCTCTCTCCACAAGACTACCTAGCACATATCTTTCAACATTTTAAGAAAAATCAAGACCATGTAACCAGTCTCTTACTCTCCAAAAATGATTATTTTATCCGGCAACTGCGAAAAGAGCTAGAACATGATGTCTATCCAATGGTTGCCGAGGAGCTGATTCAATCGCACCCAACCATCCCTCACTCCTATCTCAAGCATCTGGTCGTCAGCCATTTCATTGAAACCCTCAGCTGGTGGTTGAAAAAAGGCAAGTCCTATAGCGAGCAGGAAGCTGTCCAGTTTTATTTGGAGATACTGAAAGTTGGTTCAAACTAGAAAGAAGTTTTTTTAATGACCCTCACTCAATTTTATTTTCTCTTTCCAGCCTTATTCATGCTTCACGAACTTGAGGAAATCATATGGATGCCCTCCTTTGTCAAAAAACTATCAGCACAGTTTCCAGATATTCGATTCCTTTCTTATTACACTCCTTTTACTTTCAATGCCATTGTCTTGGAGCAGTTTCTGATCCTGCTTCTATCACTTTTTCTTAGCTATCAGTTTAGCAACTATACTATTTACGCAACCATTGTAATTGCTTATATCTACCATATTTTCGGACATCTGATTCAGACAATTGTCCTTCGAAAATATGTTCCTGGTTTGTTAACGGGCAGTTTAACGAGCTTGTTCTCCATCGCATTTCTCAAAATTGAAATTTCAGTCAAACTCTATGGTTTCTCTTTTTTGACTTTACTGGTTATCGTTTTAAATCTTCTAGTATCATTTATGATTCTTCATAAAATCAGTCATAAAAAATAGCACTCAGACAATCATATCTTAGAAAGGAAACATCTATGTCACTTTATCTAATCTTTAGCATCATCACAGTCTTCTTAGCGCTTGCTTTTGTCCTGCTTCATTTGTTGGCCTCCCTTTCTGAAGTTAAAAAAGGAAATCACACTCTAGGAAATCAATTTCTCCTCATCGGAAGTAGCCTTGCGACTTTGTCTCTCTTCCTCTACTTCTTTTTCTCGATTGTCGCACTATCTCTTTGGATGATTGGTTGTGGGGTAATTTGCTACGGAGCCTATTGGAATGGCAAGCACAAAGAAAACTTCAATCCAGCCCACCATGTCATTCGGATTGGCATCGCTCTGATTCTTACCATTTTGTTAGCCCTCATATAAGAAAAGAGGCTGGGACAAAAGTCCTAGCCTCTTATTTGTTTTTGTATTGTCGAGCAAGACGCAGTGGTTGAGTGGGCTCTACTACGCTGATTACATCAGCTTTTACAGCCCTACTCAACTGTGCGGAGGTGGGACGACGAAATCGAAT
>NZ_LSIZ01000140.1:0-285 GCF_001556505.1 Streptococcus sp. CCH8-H5
CTACAGACCTTACAGGTAAAGCAGGCACTAAGACACCGGTTGAAGTAAGCGCAGAGCCAGGCTCAACTGTTGCCCTTTACGATAAAGACGGCAACAAGATTGGTGAAGCGACAGCAGGCGCAGATGGCAAAGCAACGATTACGCCAACTGTTGACATTCCAGCAGGCAATGTAACTGCGACAGCGACAGACCCAGCCGGAAATACATCAGACGCAAGTGATCCTAAAGTAGCGACAGACACCACAGCGCCAGTGAAACCAGTAGTCGCTACAGACCTTACAGGTA
>NZ_LSIZ01000141.1:0-418 GCF_001556505.1 Streptococcus sp. CCH8-H5
GAAAAGTGTTTGGGGAAGATAGGTATAAATGTTAAGAAGGGTTCCTAGACTATTTAGAAAATGTCTATGAGAACAATAAGTTTTAAATGATAAAACATTTATCTATAACTCATTAGGTCTCTCTTTACATTATCTATTGTACCAAAAAAAATCAGAGAAAACTTACATATTTTTAAAATATGTAAGAAAAAATCATGAACAGTCATTTTCTGATCTTGAATGGTAATTTTGTGAGAATTATTTTGAACGATTACTAATCTACTAGGTTAATATCAAGGCCTATGTGCTTTAGATACAATAAAGAACGCCTAGCTGCTGTTGCTAGACGTTCTTTATTAGGAGAGATCTGGAAATCTAGGAATGGGGGAAAAGTGTTTGGGGAAGATAGGTATAAATGTTAAGAAGGGTTCCTAGACTA
>NZ_LSIZ01000142.1:0-271 GCF_001556505.1 Streptococcus sp. CCH8-H5
AAGATGCAACATCGACAGATATCCAAGGTCAAACACAATCTGGTAAACCAACCTTTACTGAAGGTGATCCAAATGTTCCAATTGATGAAGATACACCAGCGACCTTTGAAGATGGATCAACTACGAAGACAGTAGATGGTGAAGGAACATACACCGTTTCTCCAGATGGTACAGTAACTTTCGTACCAGAAAAATCATTTACTGGAACTGCTTCAGGTGTAACAGTGAAACGTATGGATAAGAACGGAACTGAAATCACAGCTAAGTACAC
>NZ_LSIZ01000143.1:0-1961 GCF_001556505.1 Streptococcus sp. CCH8-H5
TTCTTGAACATAAATTGGCTTACGGTTTAAAACGAATTGTGACGAAGCTAGTTTCCCTGCGTCAATTTTATCGGTTTTCCGGACTCGTAAGCTGTCAAGTTGCTTTTTAGCTTCCAAAGGATTAAGACGTGTATAGTCATAGCTGTTTTCTTCTAGAAAAGCCTGAAGTCGACAAGAGTAGACACCATTAGCTTCGAAAATAATTTCGGGGTTTCTCACGGTCTTTAGTCCTTCAGTAGACGAGAAAATCCGATAATGTCATTAGACATAGTATAGCCATGAACCCTTTCACCATTCACAAGAATAGCGACTTCTGAGCTTGCTTTACTCACATCAATTCCAAAAACTGTCCGCATTATGTTTACCTCTTTGTCTTGAATGATTCCTTATTTTAGTGATTTCATTTTCAATACTCGACGTCTAGCGTCCAACATACTTTGATAAAATTCCATCTAAAACAGGTGTCTTGCCAGTTTTTTTACGGCGTCTAGCGCCAAAAGAAGCCACGACTTCACAAGACACCTCTACTTTAACACAAAGAAAAAGTAGTGAGTACTCACTCCCGTCGGAGATTTCTTCACTACTAATCTTAGTATGTTTTCTACAGGCGGCAGGTCTAGTTGATGACCATGAGAATGATTGTGAATGGAAAAGCGGAAGTTAGTGAGTGCAGCGTTTAATTATCTGAGAATAGAGAAAAAGCTGAGAAACTCATCTCAGCTTTTTATACATACTATTAAATTTGTTAAAGTGAAGTCAAAAAAGTGAGTCCACCCAAAATCACACCAGCTGAGTTTGGAATAATTAGTATCCAATCTTTCTTGGGTTCTTTTGTCCATCCATAAAGAACCCAAATTAAACAAGATACTGCTGCGGATAAAGGCTGGAATGGTTGAGCTTTGTTGCCTTGTAAATTGGCAAAAATTTGTGGGATGTAGGCGATAAATACAATAATCCCGATAAAGGCCCCAATGGAACCGACAATTTGATTTATTTTTTGTTTAGTCATATATACCTCCAATTGTAGAGTATCAAAATGATTGAAAATAGGCAAGGAATATGGTCATTTGTTGTTATTTTCTGTACAAAATAGAATAAAATGTTTATATCTATATTTTGCAGAGGATAGTATACAATATGTTCTGTAAACACAAAAAGGAATAAATCCGTTATAGTAGAGTTGCGAAACATTACTAGAAAGAGATTTATTCCTATGACTCAGTTTAGCACAGAACTACTTAACTTCTTAGCCCAAAAGCAAGATATTGATGAATTTTTCCGTACTTCTCTTGAAACGGCGATGAATGATCCGCTTCAAGCAGAATTGTCAGCCCTTTTAGGGTATGAGCCTTACGATAAAGTAGGCTATAATTCTGGTAATAGTCGTAATGGAAACTTTAGTCCAGCTTTGATCCCCTCTTATGGACGTCGAGATGACCACTTGGAAGAGATGGTTATCAAACTCTATCAAACCAGCGTAACGACTCGAGAAATTAGCGACATCATCGAGCGAATGGATGGTCATCACTATAGTCCTGCCACAATTTCTAATATCTCAAAAACAACTCAGGAGAATGTCTCTGCTTTTCATGAGAGAAGCTTAGAAGCCAATTACTCTGTTTTATTTCTTGATGGAACCTATCTTCCATTAAGACGTGGAGCCGTTAATAAAGAATGTATTCATATCGCACTTGGCATTACACCAGAAGGACAGAAGGTTGTTCTTGGATATGAAATCGCCCCAAATGAAAACAATGATTCATGGTCCACCCTGTTAGATAAGCTTCAAAAACAAGGCATTCAACAGGTTTCTCATGTAGCGACCGATTGCTTCAAGGGGCTTGAGCAGATGATCAGTCAGGCTTACCCATTAGCTAAACAACAACGTTGCTTAATTCATATTAGTCGAAATCTAGCTAGTAAAGTGAAACGAGCAGATAGAGCGGTTATTCTGGAGCAAT
>NZ_LSIZ01000144.1:0-839 GCF_001556505.1 Streptococcus sp. CCH8-H5
TGCTGAGAAATCGGCGAGCGTTTCAAGTTCATTAAGTGAGTCCTTGAAGACCAGCATTTCACAAAGTGAATCCGCTTCAACAAGTGCATCTTTGAGTACCGTGAAATCTGAGAGCATTTCAAGTTCCTTGAGTGAGTCCTTGAAGACTAGTATTTCGCAAAGTGAGTCTGCTTCAACGAGTGCTTCTTTGAGTGTTGAGAAATCAGCAAGTGTTTCAAATTCCTTGAGTGAGTCCTTGAAGACAAGCGTCTCACAAAGTGAGTCAGCTTCAACAAGCACATCTTTGAGTGCCGTGAAATCAGCTAGTGTTTCAAGCTCATTAAGTGAGTCCTTGAAGACAAGCGTTTCGCAAAGTGAGTCAGCTTCAACAAGCACATCTTTGAGTGCCGTGAAATCGGAGAGCGTTTCAAGTTCATTAAGTGAGTCCTTGAAGACTAGCGTTTCGCAAAGTCAATCAGCCTCAACAAGTACATCTTTGAGTGCCGTGAAATCGGCGAGCATTTCAAGTTCCTTGAGTGAATCCTTGAAGACAAGCATCTCACAAAGTGAGTCCGCTTCAGAGAGTGCGTCTGTTTCAGAGTCGAAATCCGTATCAAATTCCGAATCAGCCTCAGCGAGTGTATCAGTGTCTGAATCGCAATCAGTCTCAACTTCCGAGTCAGCTTCAGAGAGTGCTTCAGTTTCCGAGTCACAATCAGTTTCTAATTCAGAATCAGCTTCAACAAGTGCATCAGTGAGCACATCACAGTTAGAGTCAAATTCAGTCTCAGCTTCAGAAAGTGCATCAACTTCAACATCTCAGTCTGAGTCGAACTCAACTTCAGCCTCAGTAAGTGCGT
>NZ_LSIZ01000145.1:0-255 GCF_001556505.1 Streptococcus sp. CCH8-H5
GAGTTTCAGGGACTGTGGCTGTAGTTTCGGTAATATAAGTTCGCTTACCATCCAAAATGTAGTAAAGATGCACAGAATAGGTACCAGCATCACCCTTATGGCTGGCTGTATCTACATGAACCTTGTAGCTACCGTCTGATTGTTTGTCGGCATGATACCATGTAAGGTCGTCTTGACCATTCTTATCTGACCAGATTGGAACACGGACTTCTTTAACTTCTTTGCCACCACCTGAAACATTGGTAACGACAACAT
>NZ_LSIZ01000146.1:0-774 GCF_001556505.1 Streptococcus sp. CCH8-H5
ATGCGGATAAGAATAATCCAACAGCTAAGGCACAAACAGTAACACCAGGAACAACCCCAAATGCGCAAGATTCAATTGGCAATGTCGGTGACCTTCCAAACGGTACGAAGTTTGACTTCAAGACACCAGTGGATACAACAACTCCAGGAGATAAAGGAACAACAGTCGTTGTGACTTACCCAGATGGTTCAACGGATGAAGTGCCAGTTACTATCAAGGTTGTAGATCCTCGTACTGACGCAGATAAGAACACTCCAGTAGTGAAAGATCAAACTGTTAAACCAGGAGATAAACCATCTGCTAAAGATTCAATCGGTAATGTAGATGATCTTCCTAAAGGCACAACCGTAGAGTTCAAGACACCAGTGGACACAACAACACCAGGTGAAAAAGATGCGACAGTAGTGGTAACATACCCAGACGGTTCTAAGGATGAAGTTCCAGTTAAAGTAACTGTAAAAGATCCAAGTGCACCAGCTACAGATGCAGATAAGAACACTCCAGTATCGAAAGATCAAACTGTTAAACCAGGTGAAAAACCAAAAGCAGAAGATTCAATTGACAACCTCAAAGATCTTCCTAAGGGTACAACAGTAGCCTTCAAGGATCCAGTAGATACAACAACACCAGGTGACAAAGCACCAACAGTCGTTGTCACATACCCAGATGGTTCTAAGGATGAAGTTCCAGTTAAAGTAACTGTTAAAGATCCAAGTGCACCAGCTAAACCAGTTGTCGCTACAGACCTTACTGACAAAGCAGGTACTAAGACTC
>NZ_LSIZ01000147.1:0-405 GCF_001556505.1 Streptococcus sp. CCH8-H5
ATCTCTAGCTACTCTCGCTACCTCTCTAAACAATGGGAGCAAGCTAGTGAATAAAACAAAAAAACTCACCTGCAGGTGGGTTTTTGTTTGCTCATATTTATATCAAAAAAATGATTAATTATTTAGTAAAAACCGAACGTTTTGAAAGAATATTCGGAATTTTTTGACTTTCGACTTTACTTATGCTAAAATTCAATATATGTTAGAAAAGCTAACAAGTAAATCCATTATAGGAGGCTCTTATGGCACTTATTGAATTTAAAAATGTTAATAAATATTACGGAGACTATCATGCACTTCGTGACATCAATCTAGAAATTGAAAAAGGACAAGTTGTGGTTCTCTTGGGCCCTTCTGGGTCTGGGAAATCTACCCTTATCCGTACAATCAACGCCTTGGAATCCA
>NZ_LSIZ01000148.1:0-227 GCF_001556505.1 Streptococcus sp. CCH8-H5
TTGTGTCTGCGTACTTGTCTGCCAACTCTTTATCATCATCAACGAGCTTGTCACCAGTGATATCGAATTTCTCTTCAGACACAACATATTTCTCTGGTTGGAACTTAGGTTCAGTTGGAGGTGTTACTACGTTGTTGAACTCTTTATCAGCGATATCGCCAACAGTTGCCACAAGAACTTTAGCTGTTCCATCGTGAGAAACAGTTACTGTTACATTCGCTTTCATT
>NZ_LSIZ01000015.1:0-285 GCF_001556505.1 Streptococcus sp. CCH8-H5
CAGAGACTGTTTCTGTTGAAGCCCCTTCAGAGGTGACCACTGGTGTTTCTGACACAGTGGCAACCTCGCTCGAAGCGGTAGCAGCTGTGTTTTCTACAGGTTTAGTTGTGGCTTCATTACTTGCTGGAGCCTCAACGTCAATAGCGCCTTCTTTGATGATGGCTTCAACAGTTGCTTCATTAACAGGTGTAGGTTGTTCTTCAGCTGAAGCGTAGCTGAGTCCTGCAAAACTCAATCCCAAAGCAAGTCCTGTCACTGCAATAGTTACCCAATGTTTTTTAACTT
>NZ_LSIZ01000149.1:0-8016 GCF_001556505.1 Streptococcus sp. CCH8-H5
ATATTTGGTCTTATCTCAGACGTTATCCTAAGTGGCTAGCAATGAATTTTACGGCAGCCATTTTATTTGTTATTGCTAACTTGGGTTTGCCGACGGTTCTTGCCAGAATGATTGATGAGGGAATAAACCGTGGTGATGTTGATAAGCTTTACGCTTATGCTTGGGTCATGTTTGGTGTAGTTTTGACTGGGATTGTTGGTCGTATACTTCTGTCCTATGCGGTTGGAAAGTTGACCACTACTATGGTGCAAGTCATGCGTAATGACATTTATGCTAAGCTTCAGGAGTATTCCCACCACGAGTATGAGCAGATAGGGGTATCCTCTTTGGTGACTCGTATTACATCAGATGCTTTTGTGCTTATGCAGTTTGCGGATCAGGTTCTTAAGCTAGGGGTTATCACTCCTTTGATGATGGTTTCCAGTGTCTTTTTGATTTTGACGACAAGTCCATCTTTGGCTTGGATTGTGGCAATCTCCTTACCTTTCCTAGCCGTAGTTGTCTGGTATGTGGCGGTAAAAACGCGTCCGCTTTCTGAAAAGCAACAGGCAACTCTCGACAAGATTAACCAGTATGCTCGTGAAAATCTGACTGGACTTCGTGTCATCAGAGCTTTCGCTAGAGAAGATTTTCAAGAGAAGAAGTTCGCTTCTGAAAATGCTGTCTATGCGGATAATTCAAATAAACTTTTCAAATTGACTGGTTTGACCGAGCCACTTTTTGTGCAAATCATCATCGCTATGATTGTGGCCATTGTTTGGTTTGCTCTTGAGCCATTAGGCTCTGGAAGTTTGGCTATCGGTGACTTGGTTGCCTTTATTGAGTACAGCTTCCATGCACTATTGTCTTTCCTTTTCCTAGCCAATCTCTTTACCATGTATCCTCGTACGGCGGTGTCTAGTGAACGTCTGCAGGAAATTATGGACATGCCGATTTCTATCAATCCAAATGAAGATGGCGTGACAGAAACCGAGACTAAGGGATATTTGGAGTTTGACAATGTGACCTTTGCCTATCCTGGTGAAACTGAAAGTCCTGTCCTACACAACATTTCTTTCAAGGCAAAACCTGGTGAAACCATTGCCTTTATCGGATCAACGGGTTCAGGAAAATCATCACTTGTGCAGTTGATTCCACGCTTTTATGATGTAACACTTGGACGCATTCTTGTTGATGGAGTAGATGTCCGTGACTACAATCTTAAGGCTCTTCGTCGTAAGATTGGCTTTATTCCACAAAAAGCCCTACTCTTTACAGGGACTATCGGTGAAAATATCCGTTATGGTAAGGAAAATGCCAGTCATGAAGAATTGAATCAAGCTACTGATGTGGCTCAAGCCAAGGAATTTATCGAAAGTAAGGAAGAACGCTATGATTCTCATTTGGCTGAGGGTGGTAGCAACCTTTCTGGTGGACAGAAGCAGCGTTTGTCAATTGCACGTGCGGTGGTTAAACGTCCTGATCTTTATATCTTTGATGATTCCTTCTCTGCCTTGGACTACAAGACTGATGCGACCTTGCGCCGTCGTCTAAAAGAAGTGACTCAAGATGCGACAGTCCTGATTGTAGCCCAACGTGTGGGAACTATCATGGATGCTGATCAAATCATTGTTTTGGATGAAGGTGAAATCGTTGGTCGTGGCCGTCATGAAGAGCTTATGGAAAGCAATGATATTTACCGTGAAATTGCTAATTCACAATTGAATCAAAAGAGTCTTACGGAAGACTAGAAGGAGGTCAAAATGAAGAATAATAAAAAGAAAACAAACCATTCCTCAAGTTTTGGCCGTCTTTGGTCATACTTGCAGGCTTATCGTTTCCCACTTTACCTAGCCATTTTCTTGAAAATTGTTAGTGTCATCATGAGTGTCATTGAACCCGTAGTCATTGGTTTAGCTATTACAGAGCTGACCAAAAATACGCTGGATATCATTAAGGGGGTAGAAGGCGCCCATATCAATGTATCCTATGTTGGTTTGGTTCTGGTTGTTTATCTCTTGCGTGGTCTTATTTATGAGTTGGCTGCCTACTATTCCAACTATTTCATGACCAATGCTGTGCAAGCAACGGTTCAAGATATGCGAAATGAGATGACCGATAAAATCAATCGTACCTCAGTGTCATACTTTGATAAGCACCAGTTTGGGGACCTCTTGGGCCGCTTTACTAGTGACGTTGAGACAGTATCTAATGCCTTGCAGCAGTCATTCTTGCAGATTGTTAATGCCGTCTTTACTCTAGTCTTAGTTATTGGAACAGTGCTTTACCTTAATCTTCAATTGGGAGCTATAGTTGTCGTCACTATTCCCATTACTTTCTTTGGTGCCCGTTTTATCATGAGTAAGTCTCAACCTTACTTTAAGCAGCAGGCTGATGCTCTAGGTACTCTTAATGGTTTTGTTCAGGAAAATCTGACTGGTTTCAATGTGCTTAAACTTTTTGGCCGTGAGGATAGATCTTTAGACGACTTTAAAGAGATTACGGAAGACCTTCAGAAGGTAGGTTTTAAGGCCAATTTCATTTCAGGCCTCATGATGCCTGTCCTTAATGGTTTATCTGACTTGACCTATCTCATTGTCGCTGTTCTAGGTGGTTTGCAAGTTTTGGCTGGTCGCTTGACGATTGGTAATATGCAGGCCTTTGTTCAGTACGTTTGGCAGATTAATCAACCTATTCAGAACTTGACTCAGTTAGCTGGACAATTGCAGAGTGCTAAGTCTTCTTTGGACCGTATTTTCCAACTGATGGATGAACCAGACGAGGCTAATGATGCTACTGAAGTGCTTGAAGGAGATTTGACCGGTCAGGTTAGCTTTAAGCATGTAGACTTCCAGTATGTGGCTGATAAACCTTTGATTCGTGACTTTAATCTTGAAGTCAATCCTGGCGAAATGGTCGCTATTGTCGGCCCAACTGGTGCCGGAAAATCAACGATTATCAATCTTCTCATGCGTTTCTATGATGTGACGGCTGGTTCTATCTCGGTTGATGGTCATGATATTCGTAACTTATCACGTCAGGATTATCGTAAACAGTTTGGTATGGTGCTTCAGGATGCTTGGCTCTTTGAAGGAACTATCAAGGAAAATCTTCGTTTTGGTAATCTTGAGGCAACTGATGAAGAAATTGTTGAAGCCGCTAAGGCTGCCAATGTGGACCACTTTATCCGTACGCTACCTGGCGGTTACAACATGGAAATGAACCAGGAATCAAGTAACATTTCACTGGGACAAAAGCAACTTTTGACCATTGCGCGTGCGCTTTTGGCTGATCCTAAAATCTTGATTTTGGACGAGGCAACCTCATCAGTTGATACCCGTCTGGAACTCTTGATTCAAAAGGCTATGAAGACTCTCATGCAGGGTCGAACAAGCTTTGTCATTGCTCACCGTCTGTCAACTATCCAAGAGGCAGACAAGATTTTGGTCCTTAAAGATGGTCAAATCATCGAACAAGGGAACCATGAATCCCTTCTTGCAGATAAAGGCTTCTATTACGATTTGTATAATAGCCAGTTTGCAGAGAAATAAACAAAATAATCCATCAGTTCATAACTGGTGGATTTTTGCTGATTTTAACGAGCAATAAAAGAGACTTCCCCAGTGAGAGAAGTCTCAAAATTAATATTTATTTCTCAGCAGGTCGTGTGACGAACATGGCATCTCCGAAACTGAAGAAGCGGTAGCGTTCTTGGACGGCGTGTTTGTAGGCATCGAGGACAAATTCACGGCCAGCAAAGGCTGAAACCAACATGACCAAAGTTGATTTTGGAAGGTGGAAGTTGGTTGAAAAGGCGTCTACGACTGTGAATTGGTAGCCTGGTTTGATAAAGATATTAGTCCAGCCTGAGTCGGCTTGGAGTTGACCATCGTATTTATTGCCGATTGTCTCAAGTGTTCGTATTGAAGTAGTTCCTACTGCAATGATGCGGCCTCCAGCGGCTTTGACGCTATTAAGGGTATCGGCAGCGTCTTGACTGAGGGTGTAAAACTCTGAGTGCATCTCATGTTCGTCGACATTCTCAACAGAAACAGGTCGGAAGGTTCCCAGTCCAACGTGGAGGGTGAGGTAGACCAATTTTACGCCTTTGGCTTCAATCTTTTGAAGCAATTCAGGTGTGAAATGGAGACCAGCTGTTGGAGCAGCGGCGGAGCCATTTTCCTTGGCATAGACCGTTTGGTAACGGTCACGGTCTTCCAATTTTTCATGGATATAAGGTGGCAGTGGCATCTCGCCTAAGCTTTCCAAAACCTCGAGGAAGATACCGTCGTAGCTAAATTCTACGATTCGACCACCGTGATCTAGTTCCTCAGTGACAGTGGCAGTCAAGCGGCCATCGCCAAAACTGACTTTAGCACCTACTTTAAGGCGTTTGGCTGGTTTGGCCAATACTTCCCATTGATCCCCTTGGGTATTTTTCAAAAGGAGAAATTCCACATGGCCGTGTGTATCAGGTTTTTCACCGTAGAGGCGGGCAGGAAGCACGCGTGTATTGTTCATGACCAAGGCATCTCCAGGGTTAAGCTGGTCAATGATGTGGTCGAAGTGGGTATCAGTCATTTCCTTGGTTACAGGATCAATGACCAAGAGTTTAGAGGCATCACGTTGTTCCAATGGGGTTTGAGCAATCAGTTCCTCTGGCAGTTCAAAATCAAAATCGTTTGTATTCATTTCTTTCCTCGTTTAAAAATGTTCAGCCTTTTTATTATAGCACGATATAGGGCGACCGTCATTAAACTTATCGAGTGAAAGCGCTTGACAAAAAGGTTAAAAAAAGAGATAATAAATAAAAATGGTATATACCAATATCGAGGTGAATAGAATGAAAAAGATTTTAGTTGAAAATCAAGTTGAGGGAGGCAAAGTTGCCTTTGATCTTCTTAAAGAGAGCCTTGCAGCGGGTGCTCAGACATTGGGATTGGCGACAGGTAGTTCACCTATCGCCCTTTACCAAGAGATGGTTGAGAGTGACGTGGATTTTTCGGAACTTTACAGCGTCAATTTGGATGAATACGTCGGACTAGCACCAGACCATGAGCAGAGCTACCATGCCTTTATGAAAGCTCAACTCTTTGATGCCAAGCCATTTAAAGAGAGCTTCTTACCTGACGGCATGGCTGAAGATTTAGAACAGGCGGCCAAGGATTACGATGATATCCTATCCCAACATGTCATTGACTTGCAAATCTTAGGTATCGGAAGTAATGGGCATATTGGATTTAATGAGCCAGGTACGCCTTTTGATAGTCAAACCCATGTGGTCGACTTGACTGACAGCACTATTGAAGCCAATAGCCGTTTCTTTGCCAGTCGAGACCAAGTTCCTACAAAGGCTATTTCAATGGGGATTGCTTCCATTATGGCTGCCAAGAAGATTATTTTGTTTGCCTATGGTGACAAGAAGGCAGATGCCATTTTCAAGATGGTCAAGGGTCCAGTAACAGAGGAAGTACCGGCCAGTGTCTTGCAACATCATCCAGATGTGACTCTTATCTTAGATGAGGCTGCTGCAGCGAAATTGTAGGAGAAAATATGAGTCGTAAAATTTACAATATGAGCTTTTCAAAGGTCTATCCTATGCTAGTGGCCAAGGCAGAGCGGAAAGACAGGAGTCGAGCAGAGGTGGATTAGGTAACTACGTGGTTGACCGGCTATTCGTCAACGACTATTGAGGAGGCTCTATCATTTGAAGTTAGTTACGGAGATTTCTTTCGTCAAGCTCCTGCCCTCAATCCTAAGCGTCATCTGATTACGGGATCCATCTGTGGGGTTAAGTTGACCGAAATTAAAGAACCTCTTATGCAAGATATTCGCTATCTGGATAAGCTAGTAGATGAGCTGGCTAAGGGGAGACCTATGGAAAAGGTAATAAGAAGTTAAGTTATTTAAACTCAGGTTGAGGCATCTGGCACTCAGCCTTTTTCTTTTATGACAATTCTTCTCCAAACAAATCAATTGCCTAGTCCTCTTTGATAACGCTATAATAGTTAAGTTGACTTTGACTATCAAACAACAGATATAGATATTTCATAAAGAAAGAGGACATACAATGGCAAAACCTATTCGAGTATTGCTTTATTATAAATACCTTCCCATCGAAAATGCTGAGCAATTTGCGGCTGACCACTTGGCTTTCTGTAAGTCAATCGGTTTGAAAGGACGTATCTTGGTCGCTGACGAAGGAATCAATGGAACGGTTTCTGGTGACTATGAAACCACTCAAAAATACATGGACTACGTTCACAGCCTTCCAGGGATGGAGGACCTCTGGTTCAAGATTGATGAGGAAGAAGAGCAAGCCTTCAAGAAGATGTTTGTTCGCTACAAGAAGGAAATCGTCCACCTTGGTTTAGAGGATGATAACTTTGACAGCGACATCAATCCGCTTGAAACTACTGGTGCTTACTTGTCACCAAAAGAGTTTAAAGACGCTCTTTTAGATGAGGACACTGTTGTCCTCGATACACGTAACGACTATGAGTATGACCTTGGTCACTTCCGTGGAGCCATTCGTCCAGACATTCGCAACTTCCGTGAATTGCCACAATGGGTCCGCGACCATAAGGAAGAGTTCATGGACAAGCGCGTGGTTGTTTACTGTACTGGTGGTGTCCGCTGTGAGAAATTCTCAGGTTGGATGGTCCGTGAAGGCTACAAAGATGTTGGTCAATTGCACGGTGGTATCGCGACTTACGGAAAAGATCCAGAGGTTCAAGGGGAGCTTTGGGATGGTAAGATGTATGTCTTTGACGAGCGTATTGCCGTTGATATCAACCATGTAGACCCTGTCGTTGTCGGTAAGGATTGGTTCGATGGGACGCCTTGCGAACGCTATGTCAACTGCGGTAACCCATTCTGTAACCGTCGTATGCTTGCTTCAGAGGAAAATGAAGACAAGTACCTTCGTGGCTGCTCACACGAATGCCGTGTTCACCCACGCAACCGTTATGTCTCTGAAAATGGTTTGAACCAAGAAGAAGTTGTCAAACGTCTTGCGGCAATTGGTGAGAGCTTGGATGTAACGCCTGCTTAAGTTTAAAAATAGAAGAAGCTGAGAGAAATCTCGGCTTTTTTTGCAATTTATTTCTAAAATAATGACAGATATATATTGCAATTAGAAACATATAGTGTATAATTAAGATGAAAACGGATGGTGAACCTAATCAATGTCGACGATAATATCAGATAAGATGAAAAGGAGGGGGCATGTGGCAAAGAATTTACGCTTAAAAGCAGCTCGAGCAGAGCATGATATGACCCAGGGTGACTTGGCAGAAGCGGTAGGTGCAACAAGACAAACCATAGGGTTGATTGAAGCTGGAAAGTACAATCCCAGCCTAGGTTTATGCATTGCCATTTGCAAAACACTTGACAGGACTTTGGATCAACTGTTTTGGGAGATTTAGGAAGGAAGTAAAGATGATGAAATTTAAGCTTGTTAATAATAAAGTTACAGATGAACGCGAAGAAGCTCTAAGTAATAAAGTTGGTGCTGAATGTTTTTACATAATGATTGCCGGGACAATGGCGTGCTTGTTCTATGGCTCCCTCTTTAACAAGGGTGTCATCTCTGCTAATTACTTACTTTATCCATTGTTGATAGCATGGATTTGGTCTATTTATAGAGCTGAACGTCTTGCTGTAAATGCTTTTGGAGGTTCTAGTATGACAGTCCTAGGTTGTTTACTGGTGACTGGGCTTATCACACTTGAAATAATGATAGTTAACTATCAGTCATACCACAATGTCTATCATAATAATCCCTTGGATCCTAGATATCTCATGGCTTGGCCAATTACTTATATCATTTATGTTCCCTTTGTCTTTTTTATGAATTGGGCTCTCACAGCACTGGGAAGATATGAGAGAAAATGTCTTGAAAAACAGCTAGACGATTTGGAGAATGAAGAATAAATAGTGAGAGAATCAGACCGTTCTTTTTGGTCTGATTTTTTTGTCTTACGAAAACCACTAGCTGTGCTAGTGGTTCCGAAAAGCTTTTAGCGATGTATCAAA
>NZ_LSIZ01000150.1:0-278 GCF_001556505.1 Streptococcus sp. CCH8-H5
CGCTGACTGGAACACTGAAGTTGCCATCTGGATCAGCTGTTGCTGTGGCCTTAGAGCCATCTGGAAGAGTAACTTCTACAGTTGAACCGGCTTCGGCTGTACCTGTGACGGCTGTAGCACCTGCGGTAACTGGGTTCACAGTTGGGGCTACTGGAGCTGTCGTATCTGGTACGGTAACGGTTGTCGGTGTTGATGTATTGTTTGAAGCATCTTTTGCTGTAACAGATACGGTGTCATTTTCCTTCAAGGCGCTGACTGGAACACTGAAGTTGCCATCT